>JAFGTL010000296.1 GCA_016934125.1 Candidatus Hydrogenedentota bacterium | reverse complement strand
CCGGCTCGAACAGCGGTTCCCCATCCGGTTCGGCGCCAAGCGCCTCTACCTGGCCGTGGCCGGCGCCGGGCCGATCACCGCCGTTCACGTCAACGGCACGCCGTGGCGTTCGTTCGACGCGAAGTCGGTTCGTCTTCCGTATGACGAGACACCCGACAACGCCACCGTGATGATCGCGCTCGGCGGGGCGGCAATCGAGCAAGGGCCGTCCGCGGAGGCCGAGGTGGCCCTCGACGTGCCGCCGTCCGGCCATCCGTTCTGGACGCTGAACGGGGTGCGCCCCGCGCAGGACATGAACGAGCTTCCGCTGCGTATCGGGGCGGACAGCGACGGCGAGAACCGATTCGCCGGCGACATCCGCCGCGTGTGCATATTCGGCACGGCACTGACAGACGAGGCCGTGGCCGCGTTGGCCCAGTCGGGCGAGGCGCCGGCCGATTCCGGCCTGCTGGCGGACTGGACGTTCGGCCGAACGCCGGGGCAGCCCGCAGTCAGCGCGGCCGGCGAGGCGTTCCCCCTGCGGCTCGAGGGCGCCACCGATATCGTGGACACCGACAAGGGCAGCGCGCTGCATCTCGACGGGCGCGGCTATGCCGAGACGCCGCACAGCGCCGATCTCAACCTGCCGGAGGCGTTCACGCTGGCCGCCTGGATCCGGCCCGGCGAACTGCCCGAGAAGGGCGCGCGCATCATCGACAAGATCCCCGCCGGAACGGATTCCGGCTACCTGCTGGACACCTGCCCGCACAACGCCTTGCGCCTGATCACCCCCCGGGGTACGCTTGCCTGCGATGCACAACTCCAGCCGGGCACCTGGTATCACGTGGCCGCGTCGCAGGATGGCGAAGGCACACTGCGGCTCTATGTGAATGGCGAGCGGGCCGCCGAGCGCATATGGGAGCCGGAAGAGCCCGATCGCTCGCTAGAAGCCCTCGGCCGCTTCTACAACGCGCTTGTCGAGGCGGGCCTCGAGGACGGCTATGAGGCCCGGCACACGCGGCTGGCCATCGAGGCGATCGCCGCGGCGCACGAGCGGCGCAGGATGCTCGCCGCGGGGGCCCTCGCCCCCTTGCCGGAGCCATCGAACTCGGCAGCCGACGACTGCTACGTGGCCACGGCCCGCAAGCTGTCTGACGGGTTGTGCACGGTGATGGAGTCGTATGCGGACTCCACGGATTCCCGCCACAAACGGATCCACGCGCTCTGGGCCGGTTCGGTAACGGCTCAACCGTAGGTGAATTCCACCTCGATCCTGCCCGAACGGCCGGAGATGTCGACATCGCCCCGGCCGGGATCCGCAACGGGATGGACGGCCCCGTCGACACGGGCCGCGGTAACGGGCTCGTGCTGCGGCGGCCGGACGCGAACCAGCACGCGGCCCGGTGTATCGACGAGCTCCAGCGACACGACGGCCTTCACAACCCGCCGCCCGGGATCGGGCTCGTAACGGATGCCGGCCGTGCCGAAGCGGGTGACGACGCCCTGCGCCTCAAAGGGCGCGTGCTGATCGAACCAGTGGCGCGGGATGGCCCGGCCCAGATGGAGCGTGTCGGGCTCTGCGGAGGATTCCGCAGCATACACGAACATGTGGCGCAGCCAGGCCACGGCATTGGCCTCGTCGCTGGTTTTGATGTTGGCCGCATTCGAGAAGCCCAGCCAGGGGAGCGGGTGTTCCGTCATGGCGCCGATTTCTTCCCGGTAGCAGGAAGCCCAGGCGTTGTAGAACATCCAGATGTAGACCTCCGGCTCGTCGCGTTCGAGGTGGGGCATGAGGCCCGCGAGCAGGTTGGGCTGAATGGAGAAGCCAGCCAGGTTGAACCACGTGTCCTCGAAATGGGGAATCACGTAGCCGTAGGGCGGCGCCGGATAGCGGTTGTCCTGGAAGTCGTCGAGGATCCATCCGCCTTCCCGGCTGCGCGGATCGTAGAGCCCCGAGATGAGCAGGTAGATGGAGCCTTCCAGCACCTCCCGGATCCATCCGAAATCCCGTCCGCGGCGGTAGAGGCGGCTCGGATACTGCGGAACCCACCGGCCATCGCGTAGACGAACCAGGGGCGCATGCCGCCGCATCGTCTCGAAACCCCGGATCAAATCGGTGCGGTAGGCGTCGGCCTCGGCGCGGATCCGCGCGGCCTCGGGATGCCCGGCCCGTTCCAGGGCCCGGGCGGCCCACTCCGCGCCCCGCCACGTCAGCGCATTCGTCGACAGCCAGTAGAAGAAGTCTTCCACGTCCTCGAGGCTGCCGGCGGGCAGGAAGCCGCGTTCCCAGCCGCGCGAATGGGGCAGCGGCCCGGTGGTGGCGGCGCGCTGGCGGAACACCCAATCGGCGCCGGCAATCACCGCGCCGGCGACGGCGTCGAACCAGTCCGAATCGTGGGTGAGGAAGAAGTGCTCGCACAGGCACCACAGGGCCCAGCCATGGTGCTGGTTATAGCAGCCCTGTTCGAAGCCGCCCGCCCCGTAGAACATGCCCTCGCAGTCCGTGAAGTTCCCGGGTTGTGGCACCGTGCCCTGATACTTGAGCCAGACGGCCAACCGACGCCGCGCCTCGTCGTGGAGTCCCCGTCGATCCAGTTCGTTGACGATCATGCAGGATTCATTCGTGAAATTGCCGTATGTCGCAGTGCCGACGGATGTATTCACGAGATCGGGATCGTCCGGCATAGCGAAATCCGTCACGAAGACGTGGGCGGGATGGGCCGCGTGGAGTGCGTCGAGCTGCGGCTCGGGCGTCGCCACCCGCGCGCCCGCCGCGGTGCCGCGCCAGTATTCGCGCAGTTCCGTGTAGCAGCGCTCGAAATCGAGGCCGTCCAGCGCCCCGAATTCTTCGGCGGTATCGATGGCGATGTAGGGGATCTTGACGATTAGGGTGCAGATGTCTCCGGGCCCGAGGATGCGGGACGCCGTGAGTGAATCCTCGTCCGGAACAAGCTCCATGTCGGCATCGACGGAGCAGCGGAAGGCCGGCGCCCCCTCCCACTCGCTGAACAGGCGGTTGCCTGTGAATGTCAACGGGGCCATCGGACTGCGTGGCGTGAGATCGCCGTAGAAATCGTTGGGATGCCGGTATGCGTTCTCCGTGCGGTGCGACGCGTGGGAGTAGCGGATGGTGAGCGAGGCACAGATAGAGTCTTCACCCGCGTTGCGAAACCGGAACCGGACGAGGGCGGCCATCGGATCATCCCCCGCCCAGGCGCCCGTTGTGATCGGCGTGAGCAACGGCACGGCGAAGGATTTCTGCTCGACGAGCAGTTCGCCGCGCCGGGCGTGGAGGTTGTAGGCCATCACGGGCTCGGGATCCCGGAACCGAACCGGCATGCCCCATCGCTCGAGACCGAAGAAGAAGCGCGCGCACCCGGCGGACTTCACCCGGGCCGTGTCTTTCCCGGGGACGCGGCTGATGGCCGGCGAGGTGAGATCGATGTCCCCGTTCGGTTCGACGCGGAACTGCTGCCGGGCGTGAGTGCATCCGAGGACGAAGTTGACGGGATGCGGGCGCGGTTGGCCGTTCATCGCGCCGGCGAGCGTCTGCTCGGCATGCTCGTGCACGCGGTGGTTCAGGGTTTGCGCGCCCTGATTCCGGGTTCGGTATTCATCGAATGTGTCGCGGGCCTCGTCGCTGCTGATGAACACGCCCATGTCTGCGAACCAGATCGACCCTTCCCGCTCAAGAGCGTCCAAGGAGATGGTGAAGGCGTCGTCGCGGCCGGAGCCTTCCTCGAGGGTGAAGGTTACAAGTCCGCTGTCCCAGCCGTAGGGGTGGGCGGGGGCCGAGTGGGCCACGTCCACCGAGAAGTGCCGGGATTCGGACGCGGCGCCGGGCTCGACGCGTGTGCCTGCACAGGCGACGCCGCTCAGGGCGGCCACGGCCTCGACAGAGGCGTTGTATCCCGAGATGGCGATGGCCGCACCGGGCGTGCGGCATCCGGCATCGAGTTCCACATGCAGGCGGGTTCGTTTCGGCGTCGCGGTGGTGTAGACGGCCGTGATGCGGGCCGGCGCGGGTTCCGCCGGGCCGTCCACGCGGATGCCGAGCGTCCTGCGGAAGCCGACGTCGTACGCGGCCAAGGCGGGGAACTCCGCCGCGAGTCCCTGGAATGCGAACCGAACGCATTGGCCGTCGCGTGTCGCAGTGACGGCCGCCTTCCGCCACGTCCCGTTAAACCAGTCGTCCTGGGCCGCCCACCCGAGCGTGGCCGGAGTCGCCTTGTCGGCAGATTCCTCGACGCGCGCGTCGGGCCAGGTTTTCTGGAGATAGGAGAGGCCGACGTCCTCGGGCACGGCTCCGGGAAACACGGCCTCCACGGCCGCGATGTCCCGGGGATCCTCGAACCGAATCTCCCCAAGCGGAGTGTTGGGAAGCGCGAAGGGGGCAATGTTAAGCGATGCATTCTTCATGGGCCTGCTCCTGCGGGTGATTCTGCGGTGTGATG
>JAFGTL010000004.1 GCA_016934125.1 Candidatus Hydrogenedentota bacterium | reverse complement strand
GGACGAGCACGTCGACGCCGGCCGGGAGGAGCCCCCCGTTCTGTTTCAGGCTGCGGATCGCGTCGCGAGCCCGTTCGAGGGTCGCGAAGGGGCCGTCTGAGGCCTCGGCGTTCGGCTCGGCGAGTGTGCCCGACCAGGCGTCGTTTCCGTTGGTTGCGACATAGAATCGCGCTGGCTCGGGCCCCTGCGCGAGGGATGGGCTGGACACAGCCATCGAGGCGGCCGCGATTGCGGCGAGTAGGAAGCAGTCTGTGGTTTTCGGCATCGGTCGACTCCCCTTGTATCGATTCCTGCGGTTGACGGCCGGGCGTCAGCACAGCGTCATGGGATGATTATGCCAGCCCGGGGCGGCGTTTGCGAGGCCGGGGCGGCGTCGCGTCAGTCACAAGGATGTGTCGGGGTGTTCGGGAGGCCTCCACGTCGAGAAGACCTCGCGTATGACGGTAGCCAAGGTTCTGAGTTGGTACGGCTTCTGAATAAAGCCGGCTGGGCCTCGCCCGAGGAACCGCGTGGTGAGTTCCTGTTCGTTGTATCCGCTCGAGATGATGACGGGCACGTCCTGGCGAATGCCGCGGAGTGCGCGGAGGGTTTGCTCGCCGTCCATTCGCGGCATGGTGAGATCAAGCACGACACACCGGAGTTCGTCGCCGTGCTCGCGGAAGAGCTCGACGGCCTTGTCGCCATCATCGGCGGTGAGCACATCGAAGCCCATGGTTTCGAGCATCTCGCTTGCGACGTCCCGGACGACCTCCTCGTCGTCGACGAGCAGGACGAGGCCGGTGGCGCCCCATTCCTCGCCGGCGTCGGGCTCGGCAGCGCGGGACGGGAGGGGCGTGTCGACCGCGGGGAACAACGCCTTGAGCGTCGAGCCGCGCCCTTCTTCGCTGTAGATCTTGAGGACCCCGCCGTGGCCCCGCACGATGCCGAGCACGACGGACAGGCCCAAGCCGCGTCCGGTAAACTTCGTGGTGAAGAAGGGATCGAAGATCCTCCCGCGGGTTTCCGCGCTCATTCCGCAGCCGGAATCGGACACTTCGACGTATGCGTACCGCCCCTCGGGCAGATCTTCATCCACGTACGTTTCCCGGAGGTAGGAGCGATCGCAGTCCATAACGCCGGTTGTCACGGTAATCAGGCCCTGCTCGCCGGCGATGTGGCTCTTCTCATCGATTGCGTCGGACGCGTTGATGATCAGGTTCATGATGACTTGGCGAAGCTGGGTGGGATCGGCCTCGATGGCGGGGAGGTCGCCGGCAAGGCCGTAGGTGAGAACGGCCTTCTTGGAGATGGAAATGCTCAGCAGGTGATCCATCTCCTGGACGACTTCATTGAGATTGACGGCCTCGACGATGAACTTGCCTTTCCCGGAATAGGCGAGCATCTGCCGGCAGAGTTCGGCGGCACGCTTGCCGGCCGTCTCGATGTTGACGATGCTCTGCCGGGCGGGCGACACCGGCGAGAGGTGATCGAGGGCCAAGTCGGCGTTGCCCAGAATGCCCATGAGGAGGTTGTTGAAGTCGTGGGCGATACCGCCGGCGAGCACGCCGAGGCTCTCGAGCTTCTGAGCCTGTTGCACTTGGGTTTCGAGGTGTTTGCGATCCTCTTCGGCCCGCTTGCGGGCCGAGATGTCGCTGAGGAAGCCCTCGAGCATGAGCAACTCGCCATTGCGGTAGACACCGCCGCCGGCCTCGTCTATCCACCGCCAGTCGCCTGATCGGTGTTTCAGCCTGTACGTGAGATGGAAGGGCACTCTGTCGGCAAGGGCCTTCTCGACGTCAGCGTAGATCCCTTCCGTGTCGTCGGGGTTGTACAAGTCCGCGAAACTGATTCGATCGGTGAGGAAGTCTTCTTTGGGATAGCCGGTGAGTTCTTTGACTGCGTCGTTGAGGTAGATCATCGTCCACCGGCGATCGTTCTTGCAGAGGTAGATGACGCCGGGGACGTTCTCGGCGAGCATGCGGAAGCGTTCCTCGCTCTCGCGGAGTGCCGTCTCGGCCTGTTTTCGCTCGGTGATATCGCGCATGACGGCGAGGATGGCCTGCTGTCCGTTGTATGTGATCAGGCTGGTGTTGACGTCGACGGGCACTTCACTCCCGTCTTTCCGGAGGTGAACGCCTTCACACGAACACCGGCCCTCCTCCAATTGTCGCCGGATCCGTTCGTCGAAACCTTGCGCGAAGCGCGGGGAATCGATGTCGCGCGTGTGCATGCCGACGAACTCGTCCCGGGTGTAGCCGAGGCGACGGTGGGCGGCTTCGTTGCAGTCGAGAATCCGGCCGTCCAGATCGTGGACGAACACGGCGTCATTGATACCTTCGAACAGGGCGCGCAACCGGGACTCGCTGTCCTCGAGGGCGCGCTGGAAACGCTCCGCGGCGACGAGTTCATCCGAGAGGGCGTACACCATCATGAACATGAGCCCGACATACGCGTACTTGGTGACATAGAGGAAGTCGTAGAGGTCGGCATTCACGGCGGCGTCGCTGGCCGCCGCGGCGGCGAGCAGAACTGTGCCGGCGATGAGCCGGGCGGCCTTCTTGCGGGCCCCGCGGCGGAACGACTGCACGGCAATCCAGATCATGTAGGCGAGAATCAGCACGCCCAGCACGCTCAGGGCGATGGAGAAGGGGCCGGCGGCCATCTCGCGGTAGACGACGGGGGCATGCAGGAAGGGGACGTGAACCTCCTTGATACTGGGTTTGTCGAGCCAGGCGAGGGAGCCGCGATCGAACGCGCATACGAGGGCGGCGGCCATGATGGCCGCGCCGAGCAGATAGGGGAGCTTGCCCGGCTTGCGCCCGAGGTAGGCATGGGCGAACCAGAGCAGCGTGGCGCCGAGGAGGCCGATCACCAACATCTGCCATCGCTGCCAGAGGACGCCTTGCTCCGGCGATGCGGCACTGTACTGGCCGGCACAGAGGGCGCTGTAGGCGCCGATGCTGAGGCAGGTGAGGGCGAAGGGCAGATCTTGCCGGGCAAGGGGCCGGCGCGCGTAGATGAAAAGGTGATAAGCGCCGACGTAGAAGGCAATCGCGGCCATGGCCACAGCCGGCAATGAGTATAGGGTCACCTGACGCCCGTCCTGTCTTCCAGAAGCCCGGCAAGGAGAGGCAGGCGGTTGTGCCTGCACACGTTTCTCACCGGTGGGCCGTTGGCCCGAACATATCTCTGGCTACCAGGAGAGACTATATCGCCTCTTGGGCGGAGAGATCCACTATATGGGGGGCAAGGGCGGGCTACCGCCGGACGTCCAGAGACGCGATGGATCGTTCGAGCGCCGGCAGGGCGGCGTCAAACGCGTCGTTCGGGCCCCACGCCTCGTAGGCGAACACGTACTTGTCCGTCGCGGCGAGGGCCACGAGGTATTTCAAGGGCCGTCCGGCGAGTTCTCTTGAGCCGCAGATCATCACGGCCGGGATGCCGCGCCGGACGTGAACATCCGTGATCGACGAGACATCGAGGGCGTGGCCGGCCGTCAGGGAACGCTCCGCGAGGGCCCGCCAGAACGCGAGGTCGGCGCCCTCGACGTTGTCGTGGCGCTCTACCTTGATCAGCACGTCGTGGGCGTTCATGGCCCGCGCTTGGCGGCGGTTCTCCGAGTACTTCGCGAAGCGCTCGGGCAGTTCAAAGGCCGGGCCGCGCCCGGCGGGCACCCACACGGGCTCGACAGCGGCCTCCTGGGCCATTTCGCTGGACAGATCGCGCACCCATGGGAACGGGACTTGCTTCTTGAACGCGACTTGCGGGAGCGTCGAACTCAGATGGACGGTGATGACGGAGTAGGCGACGCGGTTCTCGAGCGCCTGAATCTCGCCCTTGAGGAGTTCGATTGTCTCGGTGACGCGCCCCAGTTCCTTCTCGATCTTGATGGCATCCTCGACTTTGTCCGCCCGTTCGAGGAGTTGCACAAGGCGCGTGCGCACTTCCTCGGCGTTCGCGAGCCGGATCCGCAGATCGCGCATCGTGTCCGTGATGTCACTAGCACGGACATCCTTGTCCGTCACCTCGCCGAGTTGCCCGAATCCGGCGAGCACGGTGAGGAATTGGGCGGCGGGCACTTTGACTACGATGGACTCGGCCGTCATGGACTGCATGTAGCCGCCGGCATCTTCCGCGGCCCGTTTAATCCTGTCTATCGTGTCGGCGACGTTGTTGACCACGAGCGCCAGCATGCCCTCGTACACCATGAGCCGGGCGGACTGCCCGGGGGGGCCCGCCACGGCGGCGGCGGGTTCGGGGGCGGCGGCAAGCCCGGGCGCGGCCGGGGCAGCGAGGCCGGCCCCGAACGCCAACCGGGGCGAGACGCCCGAAGCAATGACAGAATCCAGCTCAAGGGCATCTGCTGCGTCGGGCACGCACGCCTTCTTGTGCGCAGCACAGCCGCACATCGTTCCAGCACCGACAAGAACGGCGATGAGAAGAGGAAAAACTACACGGTTCATGACGCGATCTCCTCCAATAGCCCCAGGCATTCCCGTCACGGAGAATACTATGCCCGAAAGGCAGCGGGAGTTCCACCCGGCTGGACACCGCCCGGCGCCCGTATCCTGCTCACGCGCAGCTTGCGGTGACGGGCGCTCGAGTCTAGAATCGGGGCAACCCGGCGCGGCGGCGTGCGCATCGCGCGGCCGCCGGGAACCACATGTGTGCAAGGAGTACTGTCATGTCATCAGCCCCACAGTCGGCCGCGTTGCCGTCCACCATGAAGGCCGTGGTCTGCCACGGTGTCCGCGATTACCGGTTCGAGGAGGCGCCTGTTCCTGCGGCGGGCCCCGGGGAACTGGTGGTGAAGGTCCAGGATTGCGGCATCTGCGCCAGCGACATCAAGTGCTATTCGGGTGCGCCGTTGTTCTGGGGCGACGAGGTGCGGGCGCCGTACGTGGACGGCCCCGTGATTCCCGGCCACGAATTCGTGGGCGAGGTGGTGGCGCTGGGCGAGGGCGCGGCCGAGGTGCACGGCGTTGGCATGGGCGATCGGGTGGTGGCGGAGCAGATCGTGCCGTGTGGGCGGTGCCGGTATTGCCGGCGCGGCCTGTACTGGCTGTGCGTTGAGGCGAAGATCTTCGGATTCAAGAAGGCCGTGCATGGGGGCATGGCGGAATACATGAGGTTCCCGGCCGCTGCGCGCGTCTACCGGGTGCCGGAGTCTTTGTCTGCCAAGAACGCCGCGTTGATCGAGCCATTGGCCTGCGCTATCCACGCCGTGGAACGCGGCGAGATTCAGTTGGGCGACGTGGTCGTGCAGGTGGGATGCGGCACACTCGGGCTGTGCATGATCGCCGCGGAGCGCTTGAAGAATCCGGGGCTTCTGATCGCGCTCGATCTGATCGACTCGCGCCTCGCCATTGCCAAGAAGTTCGGGGCCGATCTCACCATCAACGCCGCGAAGGAGGATGTGGTTCGGCGGGTGCTCGAGTTGACGGATGGATACGGTTGCGATGTCCTCATCGAGGCGACGGGGAATCACGAGGCGATCGTGCCGGCGTTGCACATGATCCGGAAGATGGGCACCTTCGTCGAGTTCAGCGTGATGCGCGAGTTGTCGGCCGCCGACTGGACGATCATCGGGGATGGCAAGGAACTGAACATCCACGGCGCGCACCTGGGCCCGTATGCGTTCCCGGTGGCCATCGACTACCTCGAACGGGGACTCATCCAGGCCGAGGACATCGTGACGCATCATTTGCCCCTGGAGGAGTTCGAGGAAGGCATTCGGGCCGTGGAAAAGCCGGCCGATTCGATCAAAGTGCTGCTTCAACCGTAGCCGATTCGCACGGCCGGTAGATCATCCACGAGTGAAGGGGAATCGCATGAACGCTCCGATCCGGAGGCGGTGTGCCGCCTGTGGGCCTTGGCTCACTGCCGCGATGGCTGCGATCGTCTCCGTCTCGGCATCGCCCGCGTTCGGCGCCACGGACATAGCGGTGGTCGCGGCCGATGGAAGCCAGCGCGCTGTGGATTGGGAGAACACGACGATCACGACGGACGCGCTGGTGCGCTACACGCCGGCCTGGGGGCCGCAGACGCCGGATAATCGCTGGACACACAGCGTTATCGTTCAGGAAGGGGAAGTCGTAGAGACGGTGCCGGGCGGGGCAGCCGGGATCCCAGACGACGGGGTGGTACTCACGGGACACGGCGACGCGGCAGCATGGCTGCGGGCGCACCTCAAGCAAGGCGCCGCGGTTCAGTTCCGACGGAAGGAGCCGTTTGCTGAGGAGCGGTTCGAGCGGGAAGCGGACAAGGTGGATCCGGACGGGATCGAGTTCCCTTCCGGGCGGGGCACTGACGAACTCGTGGTGTATACGCCAGCCTTTGGCGAGCGGACGGGCACGAATATCTTCGGCTCGGAGGCGGTGGTCCGACAAGGGCGCATCGTGGAGCGAACGGGCGGGGACAGCCCGATTCCAGCGGATGGGTTCATCGTGTCCGGACACGGCCGGGCGTCGGCGTGGATCATGCTGCACTGCGAGCCCGGCTCGCGTGTAGAGCGGAATGGCCTGCGGCTGACAGTCATTCGCGATCGGGAGGCCCGATTCGACGAGGTCGAGGCGGCTCTGCGACACGCCGAGCAGCGGATTGCGCAGTGCGATGCACGTGGGGCTGCGTATGCGAAGGAATCCGTTCAAACGGCACTGCGCGAAGCAGGCGATGCGTTGGCCAGGGCCCGGGTAGTCGCTGGGGAGGATCCGCATGGGGCGGCGGCGCTCTGCCGAAAGGCGCGGCGCGCGGCGTGGACGGCGTGTGCCCGGGCGAGCACGACGCGGCCCGTCGAGGCGCGGGGCGTGTGGATCGGCGGGGCGAGTCAGATCGCCGACGCGGCGGCACGGCGCGCATACCTCGGGCGCCTGGCCGAAGCCAACATCAACATGGTGTTGCCCCTCATCGGCCCGATTCTGAGCCACGAGAGCGGCGAAGAACTCCTGCGCGATTTCATTTCCGACGCTCATGAATTCGGTGTCGAGGTGCACGTATGGACGTGGCTCCCTGGCCACTCGATTCCGCGGAGTGCGGATGCGGAGCGACTGGCCGAGCATCCGGATTGGGCCGACGTGAGCTCATCCGGTAAGGTGCTGGCGACGCTCGATCCGGCCAATCCGGCGGTGCGCGAAGCCTTGGTGGCGGACGCCGTGTGGCTCGTCACGACCTTCGACGTGCATGGGCTTCATATGGACTGGGAAGGCTTCCACGGCGGCTTCAGCGAGACGAGCCGGGCGGCGTTCCGGGCGACGCACGGTTACGATCCGCTCGGTGAGGCGGGGCCGCGGGGCGCGGCTCGCACGCGCGACGTGTATCTGTGGCGCGTGTCGCTTATCGATCGGATCGTCGCGGAGGTCGCCGAGGCGGTGCGGGAGGCGCGGCCCGAGGTGCTGCTGTCGTCGGCCGTGCAGTGCTTCAATCTACATCCGAATATCCCGAGCGACAGGGGCGCGTCGCATCAGTGGATCCGGTGGATCGTACGGGGCCAACTGGACGCGGCGTGCCCGATGATCTACGCGCAGAACACGGAGTTCGTGGGCCGGGAGGCGCGGACGATGACGCATGACATAGACAAGCGCGCGCTGCACTACGCCGGCCTCATTCTCTATCCCGAGACGGCCCAGTGCGGGTTGATCGAACCGTATCAACTTCTCGAACAGATCGACGTTGTCCGCGAGGCGGGCTGCGACGGCGTGATCCTGTTTGCAGGAAACCAGTTGTTCACGCCGCCCGCGACGCCGGATGATCGCCTGCTGCTTGCGCTGAAGGAGGGGCCGTTCCGCGAGAAGGCGGCTGTGCCGCATCGCGAATGGCAACACCGCCCCATCGAGCCGGAAGCGACCGTGCCCTATCTCCATGCAGAGGCCGCTGTGCAGGAAGCGCCGGATGAGGTTGCGCCGCGCGCCGATGCTACGGTGCGAATCCGGGTGAAAAACCACGGGACGGAGCCGTTCCGAATCTCGGGCGTCGGGCTCAGCGCGCCACACGGCTGGCACGTGCGCCTCGGCGACACGCCGGCCGGGCCGGTTGAGACGGACTCGACGGCGACGGTGCAGGCGATCCTCGAAGTGCCCGCCGGCGCGGAGGACGGGACGGTGGAGGTGACGCTCAAGGTGACACTGATCGCGGGCACGGCCGAGAAATCGGTGTCCGTTCCGGCCTTCGCGTGCCGGATAGAGGCGGCCGACGCGCGCTAGTCAACCCTCCCCCATCTTCTCCTGACAATACGCGATTATGCGTTCCCGGTGATCGTCGTCGCGCGCCGGCACGTTGGGCTGATCGATCACGGGGGCCCACTCGTCCAGATAGGTGTCCGGGAGATCGCTGAATCGCCGCCACGCCCCGGCTTTCTCGATGAAGCTGTCCCGCTGCCCGGCATACGCCGCGTCATCGTAGCGGTTGTCCAGTTCCTGGGGATCCTTCTCGATATCGTAGAACAACGAGCGGCGGCCGGTGTGATCCAGGATGAGCTTATGCGTCTTCGAGCGCACCATGGCATGCTGGCCCCGTCGATGTTCGGCGAAGACGACGTCGCGTCCCTGCTTGTCGTGGGCGAGGTCGAGGCCCGCCATGCTCGGGGCGGGCGCGCATCCGGCCTGTGTGAGGATGGTGGGCGCGAGGTCGAGGTTGCAGACGAGGGCATCTGAAACCACGCCCTTCTCACGGGCGCCGGGATATTTCACGATGAGGGGAACCTTGGCGAGGGGATCGTACACGTAGTTGCCCTTCAGCAGCATGTGGTGATGCCCCATGTACTCCCCGTGATCGCTCGTGTACACGATGAGGGCGTTGTCGTAGAGCCCCTTTCGCTTGAGGATGGCGATCATCCGGCCGACTTGTTCGTCGATCTGCCCGAGGGTCGCGTAGTAATGGGCCATCACGCGCCGCATGGCGGGCTCAGATAGCTTGTCATTAGGGAAGTAGCCCTTGCTCAGGGCGAGATCGTGGGGGAGGCACTGCTCCGTCCAACCGGGCAGCAGGGCGAGGGTCTCGGGATCGTATGCGTCGCACCATTCCTTCGGGGGATCGAACGGGTGGTGGGGCTTGATGAATCCGGCCATGAGCAGGTGGCCGGAGCCCCCCCAGCCTTCGAGGGCTTCGACGGCGCGATCGCCGATCCACTGGGTGGAATGAAACGCCCGCGGCAGGTTGGACGGCAACGCGCCGAAACTGTCCCAGTATTCGGGGCGCGCCTTCTGCCGGTATTCGGAGCGCTGATCTTCGAGATCATTCCGATCGACGAGGCCGTGTGCCTGGAGTTCCCGGTGGTAATCGTCGTCCCAGCGGCCGGGGCCGTCCTGCTCAGACAGCACCATTTCCTCAAAGCCCACATCGAGGTAGGTGGGCGTGAAATGCATTTTGCCGACAGCTTTGGTTCGATAACCGGCGCGCTTGAGGATGCGGGGGAAGGTCTCGATGTCGGGCGCCAAGGTGCAATGGTTCGTCCAGCCGCGGTGCTGGTGGACGTATTGCCCGCAAAGCAGCGAATACCGGGAGGGCGTGCATACGGGATAGGGGCAGAAGCTGTTGTCGAAGCGGGCGCCATCGGCGGCCAGCGCGTCGATGTGGGGCGTGCGGATATCCGTGTTTCCATAGGCGCCCAGGCAGTCCATTCGATGCTGATCGGCGTGGATCACGAGGATGTTGGGCCGTTCCTGCGGAGCGGACGCGGCCGGGGTGCCGGCAAGAGCGGCCGGCGCGCAGGCCAGCGCCGTCGTCGAGGTGACAAACCGGCGCCGGGTGATTCGCTTGCTCATCGTCTTGCTCCTCTACACGGTTGTCCACCGGGCCTCGCCATCGTAGCACGTTCGGCCCAACGCCGCGAGTTCGGGCGGCTATGCGGTGCGCCTTTTTTCAGGAGGCCGCGTCGGGCAACAGCGCTTCGAACTCACCGAGTGTCATGCCCGGGAAGTAGCGGGGCTCGAGATCGAGGAGGAATCGTGGCTCCGTGGCCGGGATGTCGACGTAGCGCGGCGTGCCGGTTCCGGTGTTGACGATGGCCCGGCGCGGGCGATGCGCGTTCTCCCGGCTGTAGTGGCCCGGATTGCCCATGAAATCCGCGTAATCCATCTCGCCGGTGTCGAGAAACAGGGGTTCGCTTCCCTGATACCACGCCACAAGCATGGGCGCACCGTCCCGCGAGAACTCATAGCAGCGGAGGCCGAAGATCCCGGTATGCTTGCCGGCGACGAAGGTGCTGTAGTCGAGCATATGGGCCGAGATGGCGTAGGCGACGGCCGCGGGCCGGAGTCCGTCCATCCCGGCGAGGGAATGGCCGCACATGCGGCCCGGCTGCCCCGCCAAGGGGCTGAAGTAGTAGGTGTACACCTGGGCGGCGTTGGCGAAGTTGACGGGGAAGGCCTGGGCGATCCAGATGGCGCCCTCGTGGGGAGAATGATGGCGGCACCAGGTGGCGCGGCTGTACTTCGAGTTGACGTGCTTCCAGGGATGGTGGCGATAGAATGAGTCGATGTAGATGCCGGATTCCGTATGCCAGATGGGAAGCGTCTCGCCGCCCTGCGAGTCCAGGTAGGCGCGCAGTTTGGCGAGGCGGAACCCTTGGCCCCAGTTGCCGTCCGGGATCAGCCACGAGGTGGGCCCCCAGTTGTAGAAGTGGGCCGAGAACACGTCCATGGACGCCACGCCGGCGCCCGTAACGACGGTGGTGGTGAATTCGTCGACCACGTCCCAGGTGGACAGGCCGAGGATCGTAATCGCGGGATCGGCCTCCTTGGCGCGGGCGTAGGCGGCCTTCAGCAGCTCGGCATAGTGGACGGCGGGGATGACGGCCGTGGGCTCGTTGAAGATCTCGAGGTACTTGAGTTCGCCCTTGTAGCCCTTCACCAAGGCGTAGATGTCGTCGCCGAAGGCCTCGACGTCGTCGTGGGGGCCGTCGAGCGTCGCAATGAGTTCCTGGCCGTAGGCGCGACTGAGTTCGAGGAGATCGAATCGATACTCGAATCTGCCGTCCGCCGGGCGCGTATCGGCTTTCCATCGGGCGGCATAGGGCCCCGCGTCGTGATTGCGGTTCCAGTGCGAGCCAATCAACTGTGCGAACGCAAGGGTTGTCGCGTTCGAGGCGCTGTAATGGCCGCCGTAGCGGGAATGGCGTCCCTCGGGAACGGGCAGCGGCGCGGGGATGCGCGAGAACGTCTGTTCGTCCGCGAGCCGTCCGCCGTAGCGTACGACAGCCCGGAACGCCCCCCACCGGGGCAGTTCGGACAGGATCAGATCGATGCGATCGGCGCCGGTGAGATCGGCGGTGCAGTCGCGTTCAAGGAGTGAGTACCCCCTGACATCAAAGATCTCGAGCACGACGCGGGCCTCCGGCCCGACGGCCGTCCCCGCGCCGCGCTCGATGCTCAACACGGGCGGCGTGTCGCCGACGAAGGCGTTGAAGGGCTCGGACGTGGAGAGAAACAGGGCCGCCTGAGGCGGCGCGTACTCGGAGGGCCCGGCCGGCTCCAACTGAACGGCATCGAGCCACACGGCGCCTTCTTCGGCGAAGGTGGCCGTGAGCAGGATGTGAATGCCGTTGGCGTCCGGAGGAATCTCGCCGCGCAACTCGTATCGCTGGAACGCTTCGCTCAGTGGGAATGTCTCGCGGGCCGTAGAGTTGAAATCCAGATCCTCGACGGTTGCCGTGACGGCCGGGCTGGATCCCGTTCCTTTGGCGTAGAACGACAGGCAGAAGGCGCCGCCGTCCGGCGTCGACACGAGGTACGGTGTGAGCGTATCCGCGAGCCCTGAAAGGCGTACGCAGGCCGTGCCGTGGGGACAGGCGGTTCCGGTTTCCCGAATGGGCCTGCGCTCGGGCTCGAAAGGCATCCACCACCCGTTCAGGCCGGCCTCGAAGCTCCCGTTGGTAAACACGTTGCCCGTCGTGGCGGGCGACAGCACGTAAAGGAATTCGTCGTCGGCTTGTTCATCGCCCGCCCGGGCCAGTTGGATCAGTTCCCGCGCGATGCGCAGTTGGTCGGCGTAGTGTGTGGCCAGAACCGATGTGTCGATGGGCGCTTCGTACAGGAAGCAGTTGTCGTAGCGGGACACCGCCTGCGCGTTGCCTGCCCCCCCACTCCCCAGGACGAGCCGACTCGACGCTTCCCGGAACAAACCCGGCGGAACCGGCACGGAACCGCATTCCTTCCCGGCCATGACGAACTCCACAACGGACTGCTCGGGACTCCGGCGGCGGCGGATGGCGTACATGCGCCAGTCGTCCCCGCCGACGTAGGTTTCTGACTCGGCGACGCCGACGAGGGCGTCCCCGTCGCGGATGATGAGTTGGGGCTGGCTGTTCTCGTCGAATTCCACGGATACGCGCACCGAGCCGTTGACGATCGCGGCGAGCGGCACGCCGGGTTCGATGTTATCCGTGCCGCACCAAAACCAGAATGTCCATTCCCCCGCGCGGTTCCCGAGGGGCAGCGCATAGGTGAGTTGGGAGCCACTGCTGAAACGCAGCGTTTCGCTGTGGAAGCCGCTGTCATCGATCGTGACGCTCTCGGGCTGGCGGTCGGGGCGCGCGCCGGCGGGGCGATCGGCCGCCAGGCCGTCGGCAAACGTGAGGGTGAAGGCACGCTTGGCGTCCAATGGGGCGAGGTCGACGGCCCCGGCCGCACCGATCAGACATCCAAGAACCACAACGAACAGAACCACCAATCGCATCGCGTATCCCCCCGGACATCCGCCTTTCGTCCTATGTAGTCCACACCCCTATGTGTCGGCCCGCTCAGCGCGCGGTGGCGAACACATCCCGCACCGCTTCGAGGTAAGCCATGCCGTGAAGCGTGTCGGGCTCCAGATAGCTGCCTTCCGTCCACTCGTTCCACGCGTTGATCGTCAAGATGCGTTCCGAAGCCGGGCGCGGTTCGAGGAACTGCCGCGCGCGGGCCAAGGCCTCCTTGAACGCAGCGGGCGTGTTGCCATCGAGCGTCGCGGAGAAGGGATAGCCGGAACCGTCGAAGACATCTGACTGAACGGTTCGCGGGCTCGAATCCCAGCCCATGGTGACGTTGGGATGATAGGGCACGCCGAACTGGGCCTGGGACTGGCGCCACTGCGCGACGGACTCCTCCAGGACGTGGCTGTACGCCGTGCGGGGGAAGTCGGACAACGGGACGTGGTGCACCCAGACGTAGGAGGTGACGCTGTCGAATCCGAGGTGGGCCACCATCTGGGCCGGATCGGCGATGGCGGTTTCGGAGGGCAGGACGCGGACGCCCCACACGACGGCGTTGAGGTGCAGGCCGGGGAATCCGGCCGCGCACGTCTTCTCGCGGAACCGTTCGAGGGCAACCCGGGTGGCTTCGACGCCGCCAAGGCCCTCGATGAGGCGATACAACTCGTACACGGAGAAATAGGGCCGGCCGCCGATGGCCCAGTAGGACGGATGGGCGAAGTATTGGTGTACGATGTGATCCGTCATCGCGTCGAAGGTGGCGGGGGTGACTGCGCCTGGATACAGGAGGGGGGCGGCGCACTTCCGCTTGGCGGGATGCACGTCCATCCAGTTGTGGTTCGCCCACATGATGCCGAAGCGCAACCGATCGCTGTTCGGAGCGTTCAGGAACCCCTCCTCAAGTCCGCGCGCGAGGAAGGGCCCGTCATCATACCAATACCAATCGAAGATGAACGCGTCGATGCCGTGGCGGGACGCGGCGTCGATCTTCTTCGCCATGACTGCGGGATCGGACTCGTCCTCGTATCCCCAAGCGGGCACGCGGGGCTGTCGATGGCCTTCGAAGCACGGTTCGGCACGTTTGACGAGTTCCCATTCCGTCCATCCGGGCCCGTGCTGCGCCTCGTTCCGGGGATCGACGTGGTAGTTCGGGAAGTAATAGCAGGCCACCGTGTAGTCGTCTGGCAAGAGCCATCTCCTTATCGGGCGCGTCGCGGACGCGGCCCGGCCCCTCGACGCCCTATCCTACTGTTCGGCTGGCGGTTTTGCCAGGGCCAATTCCACCAGCCGGACGGTGTGCGGCGGCACCTCAAGGGCGTAACCGATCTCTTCGTCGCCAGCGGCGCATTCGAGCGGCTCCTCTGCGATCAACTCCGTAAGGCGCACATCCCGGCCCTGGCAGCCGAGGGCCGCGGTGTCGACGCGCACCTCGCATTGCACCGGTTCACCGGTTTCGTTGAGCGCGGCAAGGAACACCGGGCCGCGCTCGGGGGCGCCGTATCGCTCGAGATAGATGCGCGGATCGCCGGCGCCTGCGCAGGTAAGGGGTTCCCAGCCGGCCGCGGCGATCCGCTGAATCAGCGGCACATACTTCCTGAACAGGGGCCGCGCAGGGCCATACCAGTCCGGGTTGGCGAAGAAGCAGTCTGTTGAGGCGTTCTCGCTGAAGAAGCCGGGAAACATGCCGTAGAACAGCGAGCGCTGCATGTAGCGCTCGATCTCATCGAGGGAGAGATCGGGAAAGTGCGTGTTGAGGAGAAAGCAGTAGGGTTTCTGGCAAGAGAGGGCGCGGCGGAAACAGAGATCCTCGTCGGACAGGGGTTGCCACGTACCGTCGCGGAACCAGTTTGTCTCGGTGCCGAGCACGTCGAGGTGATGGGTGGGGAAGCCGAACCGATGCAGGACGCCGTTGGCCATGACGAGTTTGTGCTGGGAATGCATGCGTTTGGCGAGTTCGCATTCGAACTCGTACGTTGAGAACACGGTGAGTATGCCGGGCCGGTGGGAGTGCGTGTCGAACACGAGCGGGATGTCCACGGAAGCGAAGTGGGCGCGGCTGAAATTGAGGGTTGTAGCCCAGAACTCGTAGGAATCGATGTAGGTGCCGTCCACTTCGGGAGGCCGTTCGGAAGGGGGCTGATCGGGGTTCTTGAGTAGGTTGACGTCCGAGCCCGATTCGGCCAGGAACACCTCGTCGAACCACGCGGTGCCGGTGTGTGGGCCGCGCAGGAGGAGGTGGACGGTGGCGCTCTGGAAGGGCTTGTCGGAGGCGATGGTGCGTTCCAGGACGATGAACTCTTGCGTGCCGGGCGGCACGGCGATCAGTTGGCCATAGAGGGGCGTGTCGTCGGCATGGCGCAGATCGACGTATACGGAGAAATCGCGATCCGCCGGCCCGGTGACGGTGTCGGCGCGGACTGCCGCGCGCAGCGTGAGGGGCTTGGGGGCGGCCTGGTTCAGCTCGACGTGTTGCGTGGCCCCGGCCTGCCCGCCGGGCGACGCAGCCTCGACGCGGATGGAGGGGCCGGCCCCGTGGCGCACGTCCGGATCCACGGCGTAGCCGGCCCCATAGGGGTGCCAGGGCGAAGGCTGCGTGGCATGCCGGGCAATCGCGCTCGTGATGGAATCGAACTCGTGTGCCGCCTGGGTGAGGGGGCACTCGTCCGTAGGGGGCAGGTCGGGATCGGGATTGAGGGCGAACACGGCGCCGTCGCACCAGGGCGCGTCCTGCACCGAGAGCACCGGATGCCCGTTGGCCCCCTCGACGGCCGATACGCGCGTCTTCGAGGCGATCCGCCGTCTGCCGGGATCGGCGTCTTCGGCGAGGGTGGCGAGGTAGGCCGCAGCGCCGTCGGTGGTGCGGGGCACCTCCTCGGGAAGGGGCAGCCAGGTAGTCATCGGTTCGACGTAGAAGAAGGAAAGGATGTTGTTGCGCGCATCCCAGGGCACGTTGTTCGTGCCTTCGTGATAGGCGAATCCGAAATCCTGCCAGTTCTGGACAGTGCTGATATCCGTGAACGCCATCCACAGGCCCTCATGCGGCACGCGCTTGACGAACGAATCGGGGAATCGCGCGTAGTATCCGGCAAGGGCGGCGCGAAACCGTTGCCCGGCCTCGAACGGATACAGTGTGAGTTGAAAGGAGGCGCGGGACGGGAACTTGGCGGTGTCGGGAGAGAGGCCGAAGTCGAAGGCGGCGTAGTACACGCCGTTGAATGCGTCGAAGCCAAACCGGTGATGGCGGGGCTCATCCATGGGCACGGCCAAGGCGATGCCGGCGGGGCCGGAGAGAGCCGCGAGGGGATACCGGGAGCACTTGCCGACGGCGCCGGCGCCGGTGGTTACCGTGTGGGCGAACACGCCGGCCGTGGCGGGGCGATGGCGGCGAACGTCGTCCGCCCACGTCCACCCATCGCCGGCGATGGGCAACGCGACATAGACTGTGACGGCCCGCTCCGCGCCACGGCGGCCGGTGATTTCGCCGACGATGTCGATCCGGCCTGGACGCGGCGCGATTCGCGCCGTGAGGGCAAGGCCGAGGGATTCGATGGCGCCTGCGACGGAGGCAGTGCCGGCGTCATCGCGAATGGCGAGGGTGTCGGGCGCGAGGAACTCGCTGTCGGCGGCGATGTCGCGCACGAAGAACAAAGGCCCGCCGCGGCCCATCGCGGCGCCATTCACGTCCAGCGCCGCGGCCCGGGGCGCGATGCGCAGGCGCAGTCCGTCGCCCGTGTCCACGACGAAGCCGTCTTCCTGGCCCGCCTGTGCCGGTGATTGGGCGAGAGGCCGCGAGCGGACTGGGACGCCCTCGAAGAGGTGCGCGCCGGCAGTGGAAGTCTGCTCGATCAGGACGAAATCGTCGAAGTAGGCCGTTCCGCTGTGCCCACGGAACAGGGGATACACGGTGAGGCCAGCGATGGGTTTCTCGGGCAGGACGACACACCGGCGGAACTCCCAGTCGTGGGTGCCGGTGGAGAAGTTGGCCGTCTGCCCCCAGAGATGGGTGCCGTCCGCGTATTCGATGTCGACATAGACGGAGTAGTGCGTGTCGGGCGTCCCGTCAACGTCTTCGGCACGGCTCCATCCGGACGCGATGATGGGATGTGGTTCCCGCTGGTTGAGAACGACGGACTGGGCGGCGCCGTATTGGGCCTGGCGATCGGCCTGGGTGCACGAGATGCCATGGGTGCCATTGTGGCCCTGGCCGGGCGCGGGCTGGTATCCCTTGTTCCAGAAGGCCCAGCCGGGCAGGGGCGCGCCGCCGCCCTCTTCGAAGCCCCCGTTGACGAGCCGCTGGGCACCGGCGGCCTCCGACTCGATGGCAACGCGCTCGATGACGCGCAGATCGGCTGCGGCGGCGCGTGTCAGCAGCGTGGCCATGCAGACGATGGCTACCATCCGCGCCGATGGGTGTCCCTGCATGCGGTGTGCTCCCATGACTCTCCTCCTTCACGACGTCGCCGGGCGCAGGCCGGGCCGCGTCACCTGCAGGCCCCGGCCGCCAGCCTGCGGAATCCTGCGATCCGGTGGAACGTGATCCGATTGGCGTTGTGGAACGTGTCGGCACCGTCATAGGCCGTTCGAACGAGGTAGATGATGTCGTCGCCATCGAAGTGCCAATCCACGTACTGAAAACCGGTGAATCGGAACGAGTCTTCATAGGAAAGCCCCGAGTCGTCGTCGAGAAGGACGGCCGCATGCTGCCAAGTGCGCAGGTTGTCGGACCGATACAGCGACAGGACGGCGCGCTGGGTAGGACGGGCCGGATCGAGATTGCCGTTGCTCAGCGTCAGGTAGAGGCCGCTGGCCGGATCGCGGCGGATGGTGAACTTGGTGTGGCCGCCCGGGAAATCGAGGAAGCCGGTGCGCGGATCGAAGCTGAGCCGTGTCGCGTTGTCCTCGATTCCGACAAGGCACGCCGTGTCCCAGCGCTCGCCGGCGGGGGCATCGGGATCCTGGGCGTTGAAGCGCAGGAGGTTCCACAACCGGCCTTCGGGGCCTTCGACGACGTTGCCTTCGAGCCAGCCGG
>JAFGTL010000295.1 GCA_016934125.1 Candidatus Hydrogenedentota bacterium | reverse complement strand
CGTGGTGGTGCACCTGGCCGCCCACGCGAAAGTCCATGAACTCGTCGAGCAACCCGACCGCGCGCTCGAGAACATCACCATGACGTTCAACGTCCTCGAGTTCTGCCGGCATCACAACCTGCCCCTGGTGTTCAGCAGTTCCCGCGAGGTTTACGGGGACATCCACCGATACATCACCGAGGAATCGCACGCCGATTTCGCGTTCACGGAGAGTCCGTACAGCGCCAGCAAGATCTCGGGTGAAGCGCTCATCTACTCGTACGCCCAGTGCTACGATCTGCCCTACATCGTGTTCCGATTCAGCAACGTGTACGGGCGGTACGATAACGACATCGAGCGTATGGAGCGCGTCATTCCTCTCTTCATCCGCAAGATCGGTCGCGGCGAGCCCATCACCGTGTACGGCGAGGACAAGGTGCTCGATTTCACCTATGTCGACGACTGCGTGTCCGGCATCCGCCAGGGCATTGAGTTGCTGGTGAGCGGTGCGGACTCCGGGCACACGATC
This sequence comes from Candidatus Hydrogenedentota bacterium, assembly GCA_016934125.1. GTDB lineage: Bacteria > Hydrogenedentota > Hydrogenedentia > Hydrogenedentales > SLHB01 > JAFGTL01. The sequence goes on along the minus strand of JAFGTL010000295.1, from coordinate 13,630 downwards.
AACCTGGCCTATGGGCAAGGGCAGAGCCTCGTTTCGATGGCGCAGTACGTGGGCGAGGAACTCGGCGTCACGCCCGACATCAGCATCGAGCCGTCCCGTGTCGGCGAGGTGACGCATTACGTGGCCAACATCGGCAAGGCGCGCGCCCTGCTCGGCTACAATCCGCAAACCGCCCTCCGCGAAGGGATCGCGCGCGCCGTGGCCTGGGCGCGGGAGTTTACGGCCCGAACCGGCGGCTGAGGCGGCGCGCCGCGCCCCGTGTGCGCATATCCGGGCGTAGTGGCGGGCCGAAGGGCCGCGGGCCGGCGCGGAGCGGCCTCCGGAGAAACGCAACGCAAAGGAATCCGTAATGAAGACGGTAACAATCACAACCGACGCAGAATTCGAGGCCGCCCTCGACGCCGTGCGAAGCGGCGGGCGGGACGCCGCGTCCGAGGCCCGGCTGAAGGCCCAAACCGACAGTACCGCGGCCATTGTGGCCGCGGTTCGCGAACGGGGCGACGCGGCCGTCGCCGAGTTGACGGAGCGATTCGACGGCGTGGCGCTGACGCCCGATCGGTTCGAGGTGTCGCCGGATGAACTGGCCGCCGCCGTGCGGGACGTGGATCCGGAACTCATCGCCGCCCTCGAGCGCGCCCACGCCAACATCCGGCGGTTTCACGAGAAGAACCTGCGCCAATCGTGGGAAGAGGTATCGGACGACGGGACGGTGCTTGGGCAGCGGCTCACGGCCATCGACAGCGCCGGCGTGTACGTGCCCGGCGGCAAGGCGTTTTATGTGTCGTCGGTGCTCATGAACATCGTGCCGGCCCGCGTAGCCGGCGTGCCCGAGATCGTCATGGTGTCGCCGCCGTCATACGAGGGCACGATCCACCCCCTGATCCTGGCCGCGGCCCGGATTGCGGGCGCCACCCGGGTGTTCCGGGTGGGCGGCGCCCAGGCCGTCGCCGCTCTGGCTTACGGCACGGAGCGGTTCCCGGCCGTCTGCAAGATCGCCGGCCCCGGCAACATCTACGTCACCATCGCCAAACGCCTCGTGTCGGCCGTGTGCGACATCGACAAGGAGGCCGGGCCGTCGGAGGTGGTCGTCATTGCCGACGACTCCGCCGATCCGCGTCTTGTGGCCATGGAACTGCTGGCCCAGGCCGAACACGAGGAAGAGGCCCGCGCCATTCTCGTGACGCCGGCCCCCGGCCTGGTTGAGCAGGTGCGTGCGGCCATCGAGGAAGAACGCGCCAGTCTGTCCCGCGCCGATCTCATTCAGAAGGCGCTCGCCGAGCAGGGCGTCGTCTACATCGTGCGCGATCTCGAGGAGGCGGCCCGGCTCACCTCCGAGATCGCCCCCGAACACCTGTCGATCCAGACGGGCGATCCGCGCGGCGTCTTCGATCGGGTGCGGAACGTGGGCTGTGCGGTGCTGGGCGCGATGACGCCCGTAGCCGTGGGCGACTACTACGCCGGGCCGAACCACATCCTGCCGACGGGCCGGCGGGCGCGGTTCGCATCGCCGTTGACGGCCGACGATTTCCGGAAAGTCACCAGCATCATCTCGATGTCGAAGGAGGGCCTGGCCGCGGCCTACGGCGACATCCGCCGCATCGCCGAAGTGGAAGGGTTTACGGCCCATGCCCGGGCCGTGGAGCGACGAATCCGATGAAGTACACCCGCGAGATTCTGAGCGACGTCGAGGGCTATGTGCCGGGCGAACAGCCCAAGTCGCCCGACGTCATCAAGCTGAATACGAACGAGAACCCCTATCCGCCGTCGCCGAAGGTGATCGAGGCCGTGCAGGCGCTCCCGCCTTCTGCGCTGCGGAAGTATCCGGATCCGCTGGCCGTCGAGCTGCGCCGGGCGTGCGCCGCCCGTTACGGCTACGACGGCGAGGATTGGGTGATTGCCGGGAACGGCATGGACGAACTGCTCGCCCTTGCCGTGCGCACCTTCGTCGATCCCGGCGATGCCGTGCTCACCACCTATCCGACTTACACCTTGTATGAGACGCTCGTCCGCCTTCACGGCGGACGAGTCGTGTCCGTCGAACTGGACGGGGCCTTCCAGCTTGCCGAGGCGTTCTACTCGACGCCCGCCCGGCTGTGTTTCCTGCCGCGGCCCAACGCCCCGAGCGGCGTGTGCGTGCCGCGGGCCGCCGTCGAGCGGCTCTGCGCCGAATTCGGCGGCATCGTCGTGATCGACGAGGCCTACGTGGACTTCGCGGAGGTTGACGGGGAGGCCCCCCCGCACTGCATGGACTTCCCGCGCCGGTTCGAGAACGCCATCGTCATGCGCACCTTCTCGAAATCGTTCAGCCTGGCCGGCGCCCGGCTGGGGGTGGCCGTGGCGCGCCCCGAGGTGATTGCCGAGTTTCTGAAGACGAAGGACTCCTACAACCTGAACGCGTTCACCCAGGCCGCCGGCCTCGCCGCGTTCGACGACTACGCCTACATGGAGGCGAACGCCGCGACGATCCGCGCCACCCGGGCCCGGCTCACCAACGCCCTGCGGGACATGGGGTTCGACGTGCCCGCATCCCAGTCGAACTTCGTGCTGGCCCGGTGGAACGGCGTGCCGAGCGCCCGCCAGATTTTCCGCGCCCTCAAAGAACGCGCGATCTTCGTCCGCTATTTCGACGCCCCCCGGCTCGATACCGCCTTGCGCATATCCATCGGCACGGACGAGGAAATCGACGCCCTGCTCGAGGCGTTGCGCGCGATCCTGGGCTGAGCGGGCCCGAGGCGGCGTCCCCGGATGCCTTGTTTCGCAGGCACCTTCACCGTAGAATAGGGGCAAATGGATCCAATCGCCCGAGCCGTGGGCTTTGTTCGAGGGGGATCCTGCTGAGATGGCGGCCGCTGCCGCGGAACGCAGAAAGGGAGCGAGTTATGTCGGGAGAATCGGTGAAGTCCTCGTGGGCGAAGGCGTGCGGTATCGGCTGTCTGATCCTGGTGATTCTGGCCATTCTGGGCGGGATAGGCGTCTTTCTCCTCGTGCGAACCGGATTCGAGAAAGGCCGTGATACCTTCGCGGCGACACTCGTTCAGGAGTATGAGCAGGCCAAGGCCAACAACGTCGTGCCAGCCGATCAGGTTGCCGTGTTCGACGAAGTGGTTGCGGCCGCGAGCAAGGACGGCTCCTCGATGTGGGCGGTTCTCATTGGGACGGGCGTTATCCTGGATGTGCTCGACGAGGGCGAGATCACCGACGAAGAAGCGGCGCTTGTCCAGGAAGTCCGTGACTTTTTCCGGGAGCATCCCGAAGTGGGCCTGTCTGATTTTGGCCAGTTCATGGAGAGCCATCCGGAGATGGCGGAGAACGTGAGCCGCCTACAGCAGGAGATGCAGCCGAAGTAGGGGGCCACCGCCCGCGTCTGGCGGCGTGGCGGACAGGTGGCGATGCTTGGGAGAACTCCGAGGATCTCGCGTTAGCCGCGAGCGCGTTGCGGTTGCGGGCGGTGGTCGCCTGTTGCGCGGCCGGCTCTGGGCTCGTAAGTCGCTCGGCGGGTGGACGTTGCCGTGCTCGATGCTGCGACGGCCTCTGGCTGGGCGCCGGAAGGCCCGTTGCCCGTTTCCTCCCGATCGGAGCGCACCGCGCGGCCCCGAGCCGTGCAACTCCCGGCCGGGCAGAAGCATTCAACCAACGGGCCTGAAAGGCTGAAACCCAGTCCGACGCCGGGCCGCGTCTTCGGCAGAGGGGTTTGTGCACGGCATGCGCAAGAAGATCGTCTCGTTCGCGCTCGTAGCGGCTCTTGCCGCTGCATGCTGCGTGTACTTCGCCATTCGCAGCCGGCCCCCGGCCCCTTCGTTCGAGCCCTTCACGCATACCATCTACGTCTGGCAGCGGAGTTGGACGGACGACGTCGTCGACGGCGTCCACGCGGCCGCGGCCGGGTGCAACGGATTCAGCGTCCTGGCCGCGGAGACGTCATTTGTGGACGGCGATCTGGATGCGATCCGCGTCGATCCCGACTGGCCGGCCCTCGCCGCCGCGGGCCTGCCCGTGACGTTGGTGTTGCGGGCTGATGTGTCCCTGTCAGAACTGCTGGCGCAGGATGACGGGCCGCGCAGAGCGGCCGAGTTCCTCGCCGTGGTGGCGCGGGCTGCCTCGGCGGGCGCGACGGACGCGGGCGCGGACGTAGCCGGCGTTCAACTCGACTACGACTGCCCGACGGCGCGGCTGGCCGCCTACCGCGCACTGCTCGAGGCGTTCCGGGCCGCCGTGCCGGGGCTGGACGTGTCCATCACGGCCCTGCCGAGTTGGGTGCGTACGCGCCGGTTCCGCCAGCTGGTTGGGGGGCTGTCGTATTTCGTGCTGCAAGTGCACTCGCTGGAGAAACCCGGATCCGTGGACGAGCCCGTCGAACTGTGCCCGACGGATCGGATTCCCACCTACCTCCGCCGGGCCGCGCGCGCCCGAACACCCTACTACCTGGCGTTGCCCACCTATGGCTACGAGATGGCCTTCACGGCCGACGGTGCGTTTCTCGGGCTGGGTGCCGAGGGCCCGCGTGCCGAGTGGCCGTCGGGAACCGTCTGCAAGGTGGTGATGGCCGAGCCGGCCGCTATCGCGAACACCGTCCGCACGGTGTCCGCGGATCCGCCGCCCTGGCTGGCGGGATTCGCCTGGTTCCGCCTGCCCGTTGCGACGGATCAGCTCAACTGGGCCTGGCCCACGCTCGAGGCCGTCATGGCCGGGCGCGAGCCCGTGGTTGCGTTCACGGCCGACGTGCGCACGCCGAGCCCGGATCTGTTCGAGATCTGGGTGGCCAATTCCGGAGAGTACAACGTGCCAGGCGACATCGGGCTGAAGGTGTCATGGCCCGGGCGCTCGGTGGCGGCCCGCGACACGGTGAACGGATTCCGTGAGGAGCGAGGGGACGGCCCGGATGAGGCACGCCTTATCGGCGCGGCCCCGCCCGTAGGCCAGCCGGCCGTTCTCGCGGCGTGGTATCGGCTTGCGCCCGATGACGACAGCGAGGCCGCCCCGTTGCAGGCGGGAAACGTGGAGGTGTTGTAATGAGAAGGCGTGTGGCGTTGGCAATCCCCTTGTTCGCCCTGCTGTGGGCAGGCTCGGGCCAGGCCTGCGGGCCGATCTTCCCGATCGGATACCTTTACACGGGCAACGAGGCGCGCGTGCTCGAGATGCCGGAAGGCAGCTTCTGGCACGAGTTGGAGCGCCTCACGGGCACGGCGCGCGTGAACGCCCCCTATCGAACCCATTGGCAAGGCACGATCGCGGCGGATGAAGCCGATCTGAAGGCGGCGCTGAGTTCGGCGCCCATCGTAGCCGGCGAGCCGGACGCGCTGGTTCAGCAATACCTGGCTATGCGGCAGGCCATGAAACAGGCCGGCGACGGGAACGAGGGCGACAGCGTATTCCGGAGCGTGGACACGGAGGAGGCCGCCGCGGCCCCGAGCCCGTTCGATTTCACGGAGTACGCGGCCCTGCTCGATGCCATCCCTTCCGAATTCGCCCTGTACGTCCGCGGCGCGGCCGCCTATCGCGCGGGGGACTGCCCGGGCGCCCTCGCTCAGTGGGCCGCGTTGCTCGAACTGCCCGAGGCCGAGCGCCTCTACCGGAGCACCTGGGCCGCCTTCATGTCCGGCAAGGGCGTGTTGCGCGACGATCCGGCCCGCGCCATCGAGTGGTTCGAGCGGACGCGTGCGCTGGCCGCGGCGGGATGCCACGATTCGCTTGGCCTGGCGCCGGCCAGTCTGGGCTGGCAGGCCATGGCCGAGGAGGCGACGGGCGATCGCATGGCCGCGCTGCGCCACTATGTCGAGATGTACCGCAGCGGCTCGCCGCACGATCAGGTGGCGGGCTACATCTCCGCCCGGTGGATGTGTTCCCGCCTGCTTGCAGAACGCGAGATCGATCCGGCCCTGGTGGCCGATCCCGCGTGCTGCGAGATCCTCACGGCCTGGGCCGTGGCGTGTGCCGGGTGGCCGCGCGATCACCGGAGATGGGTGACGGCGGTGGCGGCCTCGGGCGTGCAGCCGCCCGCCTCGCTCATGGGCCGGCTCGCGTGGGCCGCCTACCGCGCCGGCGACATGCCCCACGCTGGGGAATGGGCCGCGCAAGCGGCTGAAGACGATCTGTACGCGAAGTGGGTGGCCGCCAAGCTGCTGCTCCGCGAGGGCAAGTTGGACGAGGCGTTCGATATCCTGCGTGTCCTGACGGCCGCGTTCCCCCAGAACGAGGAATGGACGACACTCGCGCCCGGGAAGAACGACGCGTCGGCGCGCCGGTGGGCTCATGCCGAACTCGGCGTGCTGCTGCTGGGCCGGCAGGATTACGTGGCCGCCTTCGACGCGTTGCTGCGGGCCGGACTCTGGTTCGACGCCGCCTACGTCGCGGAGCGGGTGTTGACGCTCGATGAACTCGAGGCGTACGTCGCGGACTTGGGCGATGATCCGGAACTGGCGTCCTGGGGGCCGGGCTACGCCTGTCGACGGCTCGAACGGAGCCCTATCGAGGCGCTGCGGTATCTGACGGCCCGGCGACTGGCGCGAAACGGCCGGTTCGACGACGCGGGCGCGTACTATCCGGAACACGTCGTGGATGCGTACGATTGGCGCGCACCCGAGGAGGTCGATCCGCGCGCGTTGTGCGGCCAGCTTGCCGCCCTGCTCGCTGCGGGGCGCGATGAGGCCCTGCCGGCGCGCACGCGGGCCGAGCGCCTCTTCGAGGCCGGCACGCTCATGCGGGCTCACGGCATGGAACTCGTCGGCAGCGAAGTCGAGCCCGACTGGGCGTTCTTCCACGGGCTTTTCGAGCTTGTCGGCGCCACGGGCTTCCGGCTGGGCGGCTTGGAGCGCCCGCGGTTTGACGAGATTCCAGAGGTGCTGCGGGCGCCGCTCGCCGCAAGCGCCGGCGAAGCCGGCCGCGCCGCGGCCCATGCCATCACGCCCGACAAGCGGTTCCACTACCGCTACCGGGCGGCCGATCTCATGTGGGAATCCGCCAAATTGGCGCCCGACAACGATCCGCTCACGGCCAAGGCGCTCTACTACGGCGGCGTATACCTGAAGGATCGTGAGCCCGCCCTGGCGGATCGGTTCTACAAGGCGCTGGTGCGCCGGTGCCGGGGGTTGGCCATCGGCCAGGAGGCGGATCGGCTGCGGTGGTTCCCGGCTACGCCGCCTGAATAGGCTACACGAGTTCCACGAGCCGGGGGAGCACTTCGCCCGCGGGGCCTTCCAGGAACGCGTCCGTCACCGACTCCGTGAACTCCGTCGGTTCGATGTTGGATTCGATGATGAACGCGCGGTGCCGCTTGGCGGTGATGGGCACGCTCGCCGCCGGGAATACGTTCGCCGAAGTCCCCACGACGAGGACGACATCGCATACCTGGGCCAGTCGATCGGCCTCGATGAGCGCGTCGGTGGGGATCATCTCGCCGAACATGACGAAACCGGGTTTCATCAGCCCCGAGCAGACGTGGCAGCGGGGCGGCCGCTCGTCGAGGTGCTCGAGATCGGTGGGGCGCGTCGCGCCGCAGTCCAGACAGGCCAGCCGGCTGAAGTTGCCGTGGAACTCGATGACGTTGTTGCTGCCGGCCTCCTGATGGAGGCGATCCACGTTCTGGGTGATGACGGCCTCGAGCCGGCCCGCCGATTCGAGTTCGGCGAGGGCGTAGTGGGCCGGACTCGGCCGGCAACCGCCCAGCGTCTGGGCCAATTCGAGCCAGAACCGCCACACCTTGCCCGGGTTCCGCAGGTATCCGTCGATGGAGGCGTACTCTTCCGGCGGATACTTCAGCCAGAGGCCGCCCTTACCGCGGAACGGCGGAATGCCGCTCTCCACCGAGATGCCCGCGCCGGTGAGGGCGATGGCGCACCGGGCGCCCCGAATCGCTTCGGCCGCCCTGTGGAGCGCGTCGCTCATGACGCCGGCTCGATCACCTCGAGGCCCCCCATGTACGGCCGGAGCACCTCGGGCACGGCGATCGATCCGTCGCGCTGCTGGTAGTTCTCGATGACGGCGATGGCCGTGCGGCCCACGGCCAGGCCGGAGCCGTTGAGTGTGTGCACGTACTCGGGCTTCTTGTCGCGGCGGAACCGGATGTTGGCGCGCCGCGCCTGGAAATCGGTGCAGTTCGAGCACGAGCTGATCTCGCGATACGTGTTCTGCCCCGGCAGCCACACTTCGAGATCGTAGGTTTTGGCCGCGCAGAAGCCCATGTCGCCCGTCGACAGCGTCACCACCCGGTAGGGGAGCCCCAGCTTCTGCAGGATCGTCTCGGCGTGGCGCGTGAGATCCTCGAGTTCGTCCCAGGAGCGTTCCGGATCGGTGAACTTGTACAACTCGACTTTGTCGAACTGATGCTGGCGCAGCATCCCGCGCGTGTCCTTGCCGTAGGAGCCGGCCTCGCTCCGGAAACAGGGCGTATACGCGACGTAGTTCAACGGAAGCTCCGCCTCGATGATCTCGTCGCGATGGAGGTTGGTGAGCGGCACCTCGGCCGTGGGCACGAGCCAGAGATCGCGGCCCTCAACGGTGAAGGCTTCCTCGGCGAACTTGGGCAACTGCCCCGAGCCCTCCATGGTGCTGCCGAGCACGAGGAACGGCGGCAGGATCTCGGTGTATCCGTGCTTGCGGGTGTGGGTGTCGAGCATGAAGTGCGTCAGGGCGCGTTCGAGGGCCGCCCCCGCACCCCGCATCACGACAAAGCGCGCCCCGGACACCTTGGCGGCGGCCTCGAAGTCCAGGATTCCGAGCGCTTCCCCGAGTTCGACGTGATCCTTCGGCTCGAACTCGAACGCGGGCGGCGTGCCCCAGGTGCGTTCGAGGCGGTTGGCCGATTCGTCCGGCCCGACGGGCACCGACTCGTGGCAGAGGTTCGGCAGAAGGAGCAACTCGTCGCGGAGTTGGTTGTCGAGGGCCTTAACCTGCTCGTCGAGCTGCTTGATCCGGGCGCTGACGTCCTTCATGGCCGCGATGGCCGCCGAGGCGTCCTCCTTGGCCTTCTTGAGCCGGGCGATCTCCTGCGAGGCCCGGTTCTGCTCGGCCCGAAGCTGTTCCATGGCGTGGAGTTCGCGGCGCCGATCGGCGTCGATCTCGAGAATGGCATCGAGATCGGCGGGCGAACGCCGGTTCTCGAGCGACGTACGCACCAGGCCGGGCTGATCGCGCAGCAGTTTGACATCGATCATGGCAGATATCCTTCTCTCAGCGAAGTAATGGAACCGCGGGCATCACGCGCTCGCGCGGATGCCGGCGGGTTGGCGAAAGTGCGACTGAAGCCGGGCGCGCGTCACCGCGTACTTCGAAGCAGGCCGAGGAGGCGCTCGAGATCGTCGAGGTTGTAGTACTCGATCTCGATCTTGCCGCGCTTCGAGGCGCTCGTGCGCAAGGATACGCGCGTGCCGAGGCACCGGCGCAGATCGTCCTCGATGGCCACGATGTTGGGATCCTTCGCCGGCGGCTGGGGCTTGGGTTTTGGCGGCGCGGCCAGTTGCTCGGCCTGCCGGACCGACAGGCCCTGGTTGATGATCCTCCGGCACCCCGCGCTCTGGGCATGGGCAGACGGGAGGGCGAGCAGGGCGCGGGCGTGCCCCATGCTGATGGCGCCTTCCGCCAAGTGCCGCTGCACGTCGTCCGGGAGGTTCAGGAGGCGCAGCGTATTGGCCACCGTGGCCCGCTTCTTCCCGACTTCATCGGCCAGTTGCTCCTGCGTCCAGTCGAATTCCTCGACAAGCATCTGATACGCGCGCGCCAGTTCGATGGGGTTGAGATCCTCACGCTGAATGTTCTCGATCAGCCCCAGCTTCAGCATGTCCGCGTCGGACACGTGCCGGCAGATGGCCGGCACGGTGTCGAGCCCGGCCATGATCGTCGCGCGCACCCGCCGCTCGCCGCTCACCAGCTCGTACCGCTCATCCACCCGCCGGACGATGATGGGTTCCTGCACGCCGTCCCGCTTGATGGACTCGGCCAGTTCCTGGAGCCCCTCCTCGTCGAAGTGCATGCGCGGTTGTTTCGGATTGGGCTCGATCGCGTGCGGATCGAGTTCGAGAATCCGCTCACCGCCGTCGGCCGGCTCGGACGCGGCGGCCACCGGCCCATCGTCCGGCGCGGCGATGAGCGCGCTCAATCCCTTGCCCAGGCCTCTCTTCTTCGCCTTAGCCACGGGACACCACCTCCCGGGCCAGCGCGAGGTAGGCGCGCGCGCCGGCCGATTTCAGATCGTAGAAGATCGCGGGCTTGCCGAAACTCGGCGCCTCGCTCAACGTCACGTTCCTGGGAATCATCGTCTGATACACCTTCTCGCCCAGATGCTTCCGGACGTCTTCCGCGACTTGGGCCGACAGGTTCGTGTGCTGATACATCGTCAGCAACACCCCCTGTAACACCAGGGACGGATTCAGGTTATCCCGAACCAGCTTCACCGTCTGCAACAGCTCGCTCAGCCCTTCGAGGGCATAGTACTCGCATTGCAGCGTGATCAACACCTCATCCGCCGCCGCGAGTCCGTTCACCGTCAACAGGCTCAGGGACGGCGGGCAGTCGATGAACACGTAGTCGAAGTCGTTTCGCACGGTGTTCAGCGCACGGCGTAGCCGGAATTCCCGCTCCGGGATGTCGACAAACTCCACTTCCGCGCCAACCAGGTGCCGGTTCGACGGCACCAGCTTGAGATCGTCCATGAGCGTCGGCCGGATCACCTGCCGCAGCGGCACCTTGCCCGTCACCGCATCGTACAGCGTCAGGGCGAGGGCGTTCTTGTCCACGCCGAGCCCGCTGGTGGCGTTGCCCTGGGGATCCAAGTCCACGAGCAGCACGCGCCGGCCGGCCGCCGCCATACACGCGGACAGGTTGACGGCCGTCGTCGTCTTGCCGACGCCGCCCTTCTGGTTCGCTATGGCGACAATCTTCCCCATTCCAGGCATCCGCATTCCCGGCCCGTTCCCGGGGCCGCATGGCGCACCACGGCACAGAAGAATGCTCCGGCCGTGCAAGATTCCACACCCACGAGAGGACTCATGATACGGGGCGCTTCCGAGCGAAGTCAATCGGCCCGGCCGTTCGCGAACCTACTGGCCGCGCCCGTGCCCGACGGCGATCCGGGCCAGCCGCATCATGTTGAGCGGGCCGGTTCCCTCGGCGCCGCAGAAGCCCGATTGCGAGAAGAACAGCATGAGATCGCCGTTCACGGCCTCGACGAGGCTCGTGTAGTGGCATCCCGGGCCGCGGTACACCGTAAACGGCCCGTCCCATTCCGCGCCCGAGCCATCCCCCGAGATCAGCAGATCCACGTTCGGACGCCCGTAGCTGAGCACGAGCGCGCCGTTCTTCATGACGAGCAGGGCCGGATCCACGCCGTGGTCGGCCACGACGCAGGGCTCGTCCCACGTCTGGCCGTCGTCGGTGGAGCGGACGGTATAGAGCGGCCCGCCCGTGCGCAGGGCGCACAGCAAATCCCCGTTGGCCAGCCGGGCCAGGGCGGGCTCGCAGAACCCCTCCCGGCCGACCTCCTCGGAATGGGCCATCACCGAGCGGAACGCCCAGTGATTCCCACCATCCTCGGTGCGTACGAGCGCCGACGTGTATTTCGTGTGGCCTTCCCGGGTTCCGTAGATCGTGGCCACGAGGCTGCCGTCCGGCAACTCGACGATACTCCGGTGGAAATGGGGCTTCATGACGAACGGCAGTGTCAGGACGCCGCCGACACGCTCCGTGACGGTGCGGCCGCCGTCGGCACTGAACACCGTGGTCGCCGGATAGGAGCCGTCGTCGTTCGCGTCCGGGCCCCAACACTGAAGCACCACGCCCCGGCCGTCGCGCAGCAGCGTGCCCATGCCGCCCAAGGCGGGCTCCTTCGGCTTCGCCCACGTCTGGCCGTCGTCGTCCGAGACGAGGCCCATCCCGTGCTCGGACACCGTGTGCCGGCCGATGCTGCAATTCAGGGCGAGAAGCGAGCCGGGGCCCCGGTATGCCCACGGGAAGTTGAGGTGCTCCTCGGCCTCGAACACCGTCACCGTGCGCAGAACGTGCACCTCCACCGGCCCGTTATCCGCGCCCAACCCTGCCGCCATGACCGCCGCAACGAAAAGCATCCCAATCTCCTCCTGGCCGGCAACCCGGCCCAACGTCCCGTATGCGCTCTCGATGCGATCATAGCATAGAGAATGCGTGCACCCACGGCACCAGCTCGGGCGGCGTCCCGAGCAAGAACCGCTCGAAGACGCAGATACGGGTGGCGCCCATTGCGCACCGCGCCCGCACCCCAGTATGATCGCAGCACCAACCCGCGGCCGGGCACTGGCCTGAATGCCGCACGGAGACAAGGATGAACTCGGAGGCCCGGGTATCGCCCGCTCAGGATGAAGGCCGCGATGCGCGTCCGCCCTTGGCACGCTGGGAACTGGGCGTCCTCGCCGGGGCGGTGATACTGGCCCTGCTCCTGGGTGGGCTGAATCTGGGCGTTCCGAGCCTGTGGCACGACGAGGCCGTCCACGTGTTCGTGGCCAAGACGATTGTCGAGACGGGCCAGTCGCGCATGCTGAGCGGGCGCCCGTGCCCGAGTGGGGCGGCGTACAACTACCTGCTGGCGGGGGTCATGGCCGTGTTCGGCGATTCGGAGGCGGCGGTGCGGTTCCCGTCCGTGCTGCTGGCCGGGGTGTGCGTGGTGCTGACGTTCGTGCTCGTGCGCCGCCTGCTGGGCCGGGGCACGGCCGCGGTGGCGGCGGTGGCGCTGGCCGTGTCGCCGTGGAGCGTGGCGTGGTCGCGTGAGGCCCGATTCTACACGCTGCAACAGGCGCTCTACCTCGCGATGCTGCTCCTCGTATGGCACGCGCTCACGGCGCGGAGAGGCCGGCGCGCGTGGGGATGGGGCGCCGGGGCGTGCGGGGCCTACCTCGCGGGGATCGCCACGTCGCTGCACTCGATCCTCTTTCTCGGGCCGGTGGGCGCATACGCCTGCGCCATGGCGGCGCACGAGATCCGCGCCCGGGCCCGGTGGCGTTCCCGCTGGGCCGTGGCGGGGCTGCTCGTGGCCGGGATCGGCGCGGCAACGGCAGGGGGTTACTACGTGGCCCTGCCGCAGGCGGATCGAGACGCGATCTTCACGTCGGGCGGCCTGGATGGGACGGCGCCGGAGCCCGCGCGGGATCGGGATCGGGCGGATCCGCTTTATTACCCGCGCTTTTTCGCGAACAACCTGAGCACGGGCTACCTGTTTCTGGCGGGGGTGGGATTCGGACTCATGCTCTGGAAGGAGGGCCGCCGGGGCTTGTTCGCCGCGCTGGCGTTCCTCGTGCCCATTTGCGCGCTGAGTTACATGGGCTACCGGCGGTTCCGGTTCCTCTATTTCGCGTTCCCCCTGTATACGGCCGCGTTTTCCTATGCCCTGATCCGGCTCGCGCAGTTCGCGGCCACGGCCCGCCGCTCCCGCTGGCGCATGGCGGGCGCCGTTGTCCTGGTGGCGTTCGGGGCGCGGCTGGCCTTGTCCACGGCGTATTTGCTGGGGGACTCGATCGAGGCGGCCGGCGGCGCGCATACGACGTTGGCGCGGCGCCATCCCCAGTGGCGGGAGCCGTGCCAGTACGTGCGCGAGCACGCGGGCGATGGGGCGATCCTGACGACGACGTACCTGCCGGTGCTGTATTACGTGGGGCGGGTGGACGACTGGTAT
>JAFGTL010000294.1 GCA_016934125.1 Candidatus Hydrogenedentota bacterium | reverse complement strand
ATGCGCGCGTCGTTGGGATCCATGACGACATAGGGCTCGGCCAATGGCAGCGCACCCATGAAGCGATCGCACTCCGGGAACTGGGGCGCGCCGAGTTCCGGGCCCGTCAGGCCCCTGGCATAGGCCATTCTCGGGATGTACTGATGGTATGCGCCATCGCGCCCGAGACGCACCGGCGCGAGGGCCGCTTCCCGTTCGACGGCCCGGCGCAAATCCTCACGAAAGGCCTCGGCTTCAGCGCGGTACTTCCGGCCCGCCTCCGCATCGAACTCCGCCAAGGCCTCCGCGAAACGGGTGAGTCCTTGCAGGGACAAGGCATTATCCACGTAATACCAGTGCCAGTCGCAGCTTGGTATGGCATAGTCGCCCAACATGCACGGCGGCATGAGCCCGGCCACGTGCAAGTCTTCGCGATTCGGGACATCCTTCATGTAGAGCGATCGCTGGCGGATGATCCAGTCGGCGGCGGCCTGCAGACGCGTACGGTTCTGCTCGAACCACGCCGCGTCGCCCGTCAGGAAATAGCGTTCAGCCATGGCGAACAGCAGCCTGCCCGTTGAAGCATGGGTGCCGTCATGGCTGTAGCCCATGTCGTGCCGCATGGACGTCGCCCACTCGAGGGCGCCATCGCCGTCCGAGTAGTCCCCGTCCGGCTTGGCGCCGGGCGCTTCGAGGAAGTGCTGATACACCTTGTCCGCCTCTGCGTGCAGGCCAATCAAGTCCATTTCATGGGCGACGCGCCCTACCTCGAACGCGAGGCCGCCCCACATGTGTTCGCCCCGCAACTGGTGCGAGGCCGCGCGCCACGCATCCGTCCAGTCGGGATCCGGCAGTTCCACGTCCATGGCCGGATCCTCGACCTGCGGGAACGGCGTGAGAGCCGTTCCGTCGGGACATGTCCACAGCCTGACCTCCTGCATCAACTCCTTCCACGACGCGCCCTCTCGGTGCTCGCGCGTCATCTCCCGAATGCTCTTCAGGCCTTTGGAGGCCAGTTCCGCCGCGAACTGCCGGGCGGACTGCTCGCCGCCCGCTTTCGCCACGAAGATCCCGCGTCCGGGAATCAGAATCCGCCCCTGCTCCAAGTCGCTGACACGGAAAGTGAAGCCGCCCGCGTTCGTCCAAACGGTGACGCGGCTGTCCAGGCCCGGGCGAGCGCCGGAAGCATACAACACCGGCACGACAATGCCGCGCCGGGCCACATCGCCCTCGGGCCGCGAGCGCCAACTGAGCCCGTCCGTAACCGTCGTTCCCGTGTCCCCGGGCACGGGCGACACGGGGCCGAGCATCGCCACTGAGGGTTCGAGCCATCCATCGAAATCCGATCCCTCGATGCCGGCCTGGAATCCCCACTCGATCGCCACGTCCATCCGTTGCCACGTCCCTGTGCCTGGGGCAGTCACGCGGATGGTGGGGATGGGATTCGGCGTGCTGCCCGGCGCCTGTGCCGGTTCGTAGAAGGCCGCAACCATCTCCGTCGCTGCGGGGACGCGCGCGCTATAGGAGGAGTCCATTGTCGCCGTCGGATCGCTGTGGTATGTCCACGTGCGCCCGTCCACAGACACCTCGGGATCGGTGAGAATGCTGTCCACCGTCCAGCCGAACCAGCCGAACGAGGTAGGATAGATCCGGATCTCGACTGCATCAGGCGAGGGAATCTGCTCGACGCCGGCCGGCCAACGAAGCTCGACTTGGCAACCCGCGAGCCCCCCCGTCCAGAGCAGCGCCGCCTGTAACGAGCCCTTCGGCGGCGGTGGTAACGGCGTCAGGAGATCCGGCATATCGTAGTAGATGCTCTTCAGTTCGGCCTCGGGCAAAGCAGTAATGGCCGTCCGATACACCGTGTCGATCCGCTCCAGGCGCCGGGGAATGAAGTAGGCTTCCGGCTTCTCCTGGACGGCCCGATCGGCGCGCCAGGCATAGGCCCAGGGCGCGATGTCGACGGGCTGCCCTGCGAACTCGTCGAGATCAGCGATTGCCATCGGCCCCGCCGGGAGTTCCTCCGCCCACCCGAGATTGCACGTCAGACAAAGCGCCGGGAGACAGCCAAACATCGTCAGGTTCCTCATCTGCCGACTCCTTCACCACGATCGATCTTCTCGTACATGGAGCCGAGAGCCGC
This sequence comes from Candidatus Hydrogenedentota bacterium, assembly GCA_016934125.1. Lineage (GTDB taxonomy): Bacteria > Hydrogenedentota > Hydrogenedentia > Hydrogenedentales > SLHB01 > JAFGTL01. The sequence goes on along the minus strand of JAFGTL010000294.1, from coordinate 1,307 downwards.
CTGCCCGGCACCTTCGGGAGATGCGCTCGCTACTCTCCGCCGGCGCTCACCCGATACACGCGTGAGTCAAGCGGGGCGAGTTCGAGGTGCAGCGTTCCATCGACGACGTCTGCCGTGCCGTTCTGAAACACGGCTTCGGCTGGGGCATCGCCCGTTCCGGGCAACTCTACGTCAATTGTCGTGGCAGCGCGTTCGTGGTTGGCGACGATCACGTAGGTGTCCTTCCCTACACGCTTGACCATGGCCACGGCACGGCCGGTGGTTTGTATCGTCTCCCCCTCGTCGCTGGTGAGGACGGGCATCAGCGCGTTCAGTTCGCCGACGACGCTCTTCAAGTCCTCCCAGAGCCGCACGCGCCCGAGAAGGGTGCGATTCCAGTCGTCGCCGATCAGGCGGTTCAACGACCAATAGAGGATCCCGCGTGCGCCGGAGGCAACGGCGGTGTACGTCATGCACCGCAGTTCCTCGCCCGTAGGCAGGCGCTTCCATTCATCCGGGATGTCGTGCCGCTTCTCTTTGGACACGCTGAAATCGAAGATCTGCCCTACATACCAGTAGGGTTTGGTGCCGCCGCTCGCCTCGCGCCATTTCTCGGCGTAGATGCGCACCCCGCGGAACCCCGTGCCCGAATACCACTCGGCAGGGATCGGCGGCACGGGGTAGTAATCGGCCTGCATCACATCCAGCGACGGCTCGAACAAGGCCGGATCCGTGAAGTGGCACACCACCGCGGTTACGGGATGTTTGGGATCATGTTCCTTGAGCAGGGCGTAGGCGGCGGGCATGTAGCGCTTGCCTTCATTGCCCTCCTTGTCCCATGCAGGCTCGTCCATCGTGTGCCATGCCAGCAACGCCGGGTGGTCGCGATACTGCTCAATACGCTGGAGCATGGCCTCGGAATCCATCGCCTTGACATCCGGGCGGTAGAGGCCGACGAGGCACTTCAAACCGGCCCTGTCCGCGGCGTCCAGCCACGCCTGGCCCGTCTCGGGCGTTCGCTCCCCCTCCCAGAGGTAGCTGTGCACCGTGTTGAATCCGGCCTCTGCGAGGAGGGGGAGGTCGTCCGGGTTCCCAGCCGAGTAGACGCCGATGACGAAGAAGGGCTTCCCATCGACGCGCACACAGGTGTCGCCCGTCACAGTCACTTCCGCGGCCTGGGCGGTGGCGAATACCGTGAGCCCAAGCATCACCGACACCGCACGCACCGAATGGATTCGTCTTCGCATAGCGTCATGCCTCGCTGATCGCCCGTTCGGCCTCATCAACCGGGGCGGGCATCGTGTCGCCCGTCGAGCACGGAGCCGTCT
>JAFGTL010000293.1 GCA_016934125.1 Candidatus Hydrogenedentota bacterium | reverse complement strand
CGCACGGAGCGAGCGCTGAAGAACGCGCAGCGTTCTTCCTATGTGCCCGAGGGCGCGCAGCGCCCGAAGGGCACACGCGCACGGAGCGAGCGCTGAAGAACGCGCAGCGTTCTTCCTATGTGCCCGAGGGCGCGCCGCGCCCGAAGGGCACACGTTCTCGGTATTTGAGGCCCGTCTTGCCCCGCAGCATGGAGAGGTGGTGGCGAGCGGGCCCATCCTGGTAGGCTATCGGAGTCTGCGGAGGTCGCGAGGAAGTAGTGTGGCCCTCACACCCGGAATCGGGCAGGGGGCACGGCGTGTGGCGCACAACGTGCCGCGTGCGCTCCGCCAATGCAGGGATACTCGGTGCAAGGCAAGACCCCCTTTGGGATATCGCCTGAAGGGAATGGCACTGGCCGGTTGAAGGGAATACGGATATGCTCAGCGTAAACCTGCACGTGTTACTGTGTGTCTCGGCGGTGGCCGGCGGGACATCCGCCGCGCCGGGAGGCCTGCACCCCGCATCCATGCGGTGCGAATACCTCGTTGATCCCGTGGGGGTGGGCACCGAGACGCCGCGCTTCTACTGGACGGTGACCTCCTCCGAGCGGGGGCAGGCGCAATCCGCTTACCAGATCCTCGTCAGCGCGTCGAAAGCCCCTCTCCAAGACGGGCAGGGCGATCAGTGGGATAGCGGGCGTGTGGCGTCGGACGAAACCCTTCACGTGGCATACCAAGGCAAGCCGCTCGCCTCGGGCACGACGTACTACTGGACGGTGCGCGTGTGGGATCGCGCCGGTAACCCCTCCCCGTGGAGTGACACGGCTTCGTTCACCATGGGACTGCTCAACGCAGGCGACTGGCAGGCGAACTGGCTCGAAGCCCCCCGCCACGAGGCCGATCCGTCGCCGAAACACAACGGTTTTCACACCGAACTCAGCGAGAATCCCGATGAAGCCAAGTGGGTGTCCATCGACTTGGGTGCGTCGCGCACGTTCGACCGAGTGCAACTCCATCCCGCGCGCCCCTACGACTACACCCCCGACACGCCGGGCTTTCTGTTCCCCGTTCGGTTCCGCATCGACGTGTCCGATGACGAGGGCTTCGAGGACTTCCGGACAGTTGTCGACAAGAGCGGCGCGGACTTCCCGAACCCGGGCGAAGAGGCCCCGGTATTCGACTTCGAGCCCGTGGACGCGCGCTATGTGCGGCTATACGTAAACCGGCTTGCGGAGCGGGACGCCGGGAACTGCGCCTTCGCACTTGCCCAGGCCCGGGTGTTCCATGGCGGCACCAACATCGCCCGGAACATGCGCGTGGTCGCGTCGGACAGCGTGGGGGGGAGTTGGTCGCCCGAGGCCCTCGTCAACGGCCGCACGGAACCCGGAGCAGGCTCTGCGGGTGAACGGCACGCGGCACCGGTGTTTCGTAAGGAATTCGCACTGCCCGCGAAACCGGTTCGCGCGCTTCTCCATATCTCCGCGCTGGGCCTGTACGAGGCCCAGATGAATGGCCGGCGCATCGGCGACCATATCCTCGCGCCGGAATGGACGGACTACGACACCCGCGTGCAGTGCCAGACCTACGACGTGGCCCCGATGCTCAAGGCGGGTGACAACGCCGTCGCCGTAACCCTTGGGGACGGATGGTATGCCGGGCGTATCGGGTTGGCCCACGTCGTGCCCAACGGCCTCCCGTGGGCCATCTACGGTGCGAACCCGAAGCTCATCGCCCAGTTACACATCGACTGCGATGACGGCTCTCAAGTCACCGTGGTCACGGACGACTCCTGGCGCTGGACGCGGAGCGGCCCTGTGGGCCGGAACGACACCCTCGACGGCGTGGCCTACGACGCGCGGAAGGAGATGCCCGGGTTCAGCCAGCCCGGTTTCGACGACGCGGACTGGCAGGCTCCGCACGTGACCGCACACGACGCGCGCTTGGTTGCCCAGCCCAATGAGCCGATCCGCGTGACGACAGAGCTCACTCCGGTTGCGCTGACTGAGCCGAGCCCGGGAGTCTTCATCTTCGATCTGGGCCAGAACATGGTCGGCCGGGCGCGCATCACGGCTCAGGCGCCCGAAGGCACCGTCATGACCGTGCGCCACGGCGAGGCGCTGAATCCCGACGGGACGCTCTATGTCGCGAACCTGCGCGGCGCGCCGCAAATCGACCGCTACACCTTTCGCGGCCAAGGGGCGGAGGTGTTCGAACCGTCATTCACGTATCATGGGTTCCGGTACGTCGAACTCTCGGGGCTGCCGGCGCCTCCTGCCGGGAACGCGGTGCTTGGCCGGGTGTTTCATTCCGACTCGCCGGTGGTGGGATCGTTCGAATGCAGCGACGCCATGTTGAACAAACTGGCCGAGAACATACTCTGGACGCAACGCGCCAACCTGATGAGTTCGCCGACGGATTGCCCTCAGCGGGACGAGCGCCTCGGTTGGATGGGCGACATCCAGGTGTTCGCCCAGACTGCCATCTTCAATATGGATATGGCGGCCTTCTTCAGCAAATGGCTCCAGGATGTCCGCGACGCGCAGGCCATGGACGGCCGGTTTCCGGACTTCGCCCCCCATCCCTTCGGCCCGAATGAGCGCTTCTCGGGGGTGCCGGCCTGGGGCGACGCCGGGGTGTTCGTGCCATGGCGCGCCTATGAGAACTACGGCGACACACAGATGCTCTCCGAGCAGTACGAGGCCGCAAAGCGGTGGATCGGCCACATCCGCCGCGAGAATCCCGATCTTATCTGGCGCAATGGCCGCCACAACGATTACGGCGACTGGCTCAACGGCGATACCCTCATCCTTGACGATTGGCCGAAGAAGGGCGGGGAAGTGCCGAAAGAAGTGATGGCGACAGCGTTCTTCGCCCGTTCCACCGAGTTCGTCAGCCGCATGGCAAACGTGCTCGGCAACGAGGCCGAGGCCGCCCAGTACGCCCGGTTGGCGGGCGAGATCCGGGCGGCCTTTCAGCGCGAATTCATCGATGGGGACGGACGCATCCCCGGCGATACCCAGGCCGGCTACGCGCTTGCGCTGCACTTCGGACTCGTGCCCGAGGAACAGCACGACGCCGCGGTTGCCCACATGGTCGAAGCCGTGCGGCGCTATGACGGGCGCATCTCGACGGGCATCCAAAGCACGATCCGTCTCATGATGCAGTTGACGTACAACGGCCACATCGATCTCGCCTATGCCCTGGCGCTGAATCGGGAGATTCCGTCGTGGGGGTACGCCATCGATCAGGGCGCCACGACCATCTGGGAACGGTGGGACGGCTACGTCGAAGGGCGCGGTTTCCAGAGCCCCGGCATGAACTCCTTCAACCACTGGGCGCTGGGCGCCGTCGGCGAATGGCTGTTTCGCGTCGTGGGCGGCATCAACCCCGCCTATCCCGGCGAGCCGCCGTGCCTGCCCGCGTTCAAACGGTTCGTGATTCACCCGCGCCCCGGCGGTGGACTCACCTGGGCCACAACCGAATACCAGTCCATCCGCGGCCCTGTTCGCACCGCGTGGCGCGTCCACGAAGCCAAGCTGACCCTCGAAGTGTCCGTCCCCGCCAACACCACTGCCATCGTCTACGTTCCCACGACCGACAACGCTTCCGTCACCGAATCGGGCCATCCGGCCACGGCTGTCGCAACCATCACGCCACTGCGGGTTGAGGATGGGTGTGCCGTCTTCGAGGTGGCCTCGGGGGATTATGTGTTTGAAGCCAAGAGGTAGGATCTCGGCACGGGGCGCATGGCCCCAGCTTCGAAGGGGAGAGCGGGACTCGGAGGACCGCCTGGAAGGGCCAGGTGGCACATCGACTGCGGATTCAAGCATCTCTTCCGGAAACGGCCGCTCTTCATCGGGCATTGCGGGCCAATCCATGCGGCTTTCCAGGGGGCGCGCCCCACGGCTCCCTCGGGAACCATGCCCCTGCAAGTACACGCCCGGGTTGGGCGCAACCAAGGGGGCCCGGGAAGCCCGGACTCCAACCCGCCGGGTGGGGCGGAGATGGGGTGAGGCGCAGGCCGCCGGATCCAACGGGCTGTGTCGGCGCTGTGTGCGGAGGAGCGTTTGCTTGCGTTCCCCGGGGTTGACGACAGCCATCTGCACGAGCACCACGGGCGCGAGGCCGGCCTCGTTGACGGCAACGGCGCACTTGCTTTGGACGAGGCATTTGAAAGCGGGGACAGGGCTATCCCGAAGTTGTACAATGGGCAGTATCTCGTGGACGAGTCTATCCGGAGTTTGAAAAACCCGGGGATAATGTAGAACATGTCTTCCACCAGTTTGTGGGGCCGGATGGCTGTTGTCACCGCAACTCGCTGCGGCCCAGCAGGTTAGGGCGTGTTCGCCGGATGCATCCATCTTCACGAGTGCGTTGCGTGGCACTTGGCATGGCGAATCCCGCCCCCGCAGAGGAGCGGCCCGGTGGAGCAATGATACGGGGAAGAGAGAGCGAACACACCACGAGCGCGCTGCAAGAGCGCGTCAAGGAACTCACCTGTCTCCTGCAGATGGCTGAGATTGCGGGGAAGCCTGGCATCTCGATGGAGACGATCCTTCAACAGACCACCCAGTTGCTCATACCCGCTTGGCAGTATCCCGAGATCGCTTCTGCGAGGATCGTGCTCGACGGAGAAGTGCATGCGGCGCCCTGTTTCCGACAGAGCCCCTACGCCCAGCGAGCGGACATCGCGGTGCACGGTGCGCATCGGGGGTTTGTCGAGGTGGTCTATCTGGAAGAACGGCCGGAACGAGACGAAGGGCCGTTTCTCAGGGAAGAGCGGAACCTGATCACCGCGGTCGCCCAGCAGCTTGCATCGGTTGTGGAGCGCAACCAGGCGGAACTGGATCGAGTACGGACGGCAACGCAACTGCGCCATGCCGACCGGCTTGCCACCCTCGGCGTGCTGGCGGCGGGCGTGGCCCACGAGTTGAACGAGCCCTTGGGCAATATCCTTGGTTTTGCCCAGTTGGCCAAGAAGTGTCCCGAGCTTCCCGATCCGGCGAGGCATGACCTTGAGAAGATCGAGAACGCGTCGTTGTACGCGCGCGAGATCATCAAGAAGCTGCTGACATTCGCGCGGCAGATGCCGCCGGAGAAGAGGCTGGCGGATGTGAACCAGGTGGTGCAGGAAGCGCTGTCGCTTTTCGAGGCGCGGTGCGTGACGGCCGGCGTCGAGGTCGAGAGGGATTTGGATCCGCACCTGCCGGCGATCACGGCCGATCCCGCCCAGATTCAGCAGGTGATCGTGAACCTCGTGGTCAATGCGCTGCAGGCGATGCCTGATGGAGGGGCTCTTCGACTGCGGACCAGGGCCGATGGCCGCTCTGTGAGCCTGCACGTGGAAGACAGCGGAACGGGGATGAGTCCGGACGTGTCTCAGCAGGTGTTCATCCCGTTCTTCACGACAAAGGATGTCGGGCAGGGGACAGGGCTTGGGTTGCCGGTTGTGCATGGGATCGTGACGGCCCACGAGGGCACCATCCGGATCTTCAGCGAGGAGGGGAGAGGCACACGGGTCGAGATACGGTTGCCTGTAGCGCCGGCAACGGCTCAGGCCGAGGAGGGCGAATAGCGTGGCGGCTGCATCTCGAGGGGCGAGGATTCTCTTGGTGGATGACTCCCCGTCTACGCTGGAGGTCCTCCAGCGGAACCTGGTGGCGGAAGGTTATCAAGTACTGACGGCGTCCGGGGTGGCGAACGCGGTTGCGATGCTCGATACCACCCACGTGGACTTGGTCATTACCGATCTCAAGATGCCCAAGGTGAGCGGCATGGACCTCGTGCGCCACGTGCGGGAGAACCTGCCAGACACCGAAGTCATGATGATCACGGGCTACCCTTCGATCGAGGGGGCGGTCCAGGCGATCAAGACCGGCGCGGAAGAGTATCTCTCGAAGCCGTTTACGGACGAGGAACTGTCCTCTGCCGTCCAACGGGCGCTCGGCAAGCTGCGCAGCCAGCGACGCGCCGCGTCCCCGGATACGCAGTTGCCCTCGATGCCGCATGGGCTGCTTGGCGAATCGGTTCCCATGCGGAAGGCCCTTCGCGCCATCGGCAAAGCGGCTT
>JAFGTL010000292.1 GCA_016934125.1 Candidatus Hydrogenedentota bacterium | reverse complement strand
GGCGAGCACGCGGAATACCTCCCCGAGCACGATGTCCGCTTCGTAGCGGATGGAGGAGGTGACCACCGCGACAGCGGCGGGGCGTTGCGCGAAGTACGCGCCGAGGGCCGGCAACAACGCGCGGGCGGCATCGACGTCGAAGTCGGATGCAAGGTCGAGGCGGGACAGGTGATCGCGGAATTCATCGAAGCAGAAGGCCACGTCGGTGCCGAGCCAGCCTTTCAGCATGGCGAGGAACACGCCGATGCCCGTCATGGGGCGGATCAGGTGGCCGCCCTGGCTTCCGAACACGTCGCGCTCGACCGATTCGCCGTCGCCCGCGGCGATGCGCGCGAGGATGAAGTGGTAGCGCTGGTAGTAGACGTCGACGGCGGCGCGGACTCTGTCGGCGAAGGAGGCCAGGCGGAGGCGCGGCCCGAAGTCGTCCGTGAGGGCCCGGACGCCGCGGCGTGCCTCGGGCGTGTCGAGGGAGTCCGCGGCGGCAAGTTCCTGGAACCGGGGGTCGTCGAGGGCGTCTTCGATGGCGAGGGCGGCCATGTTGGCGCACACCTCGGCGCGCCGGCCCGGATCGGCCGCCTTCCCGATTGTCCAGATGGCGGAATAGAGGTAGAAGAGGCGGAAGGCGGCGTCGTCGATGTCCGCGCCATAGGTGCGGACGAGGTACTCGACGTGTTTGGTGGTGCTGTTGCCGATGATGTGGGGCAGATCGCGTTTCCGGTTGAGGCCCGGCCACGCCGGATCGCCTTCGTGGTTCGTGATCCGGCGAACCATGGTTTCTAGGGAATGGATGCACAGCGGCTCGGTGGTCGTGGTGGTGCCGTCCATGTCCATGACGGCGCCCACCATGCCGTCGCTCAGTTCCGTGCGCTTGTCCGGCAGGGGATACAGCTCGTAGGCCGGGTGCACATAGCTTGGATTCTGCACCACGGCGAACTCATGGCCCAAGGCCGCCGCCAATTCGGCCGCGCCCAGCGTGTTCGTGAACTTCGGGATATCCATTCGCTCGTCCATCAGCATCGCCGCCTATGGCTCCAACTCGACGGTGACGATCTTGCCGTGGGGCACCGGTAGCGTGACTTTGCCGTCCTCTAGGGGCAAGGATTCGCGCCGCTCCTCATCGAGGCCGGCGCGGTAAGCGGCCGACACGGGGAGTCCGACATGGAGCACGGCTTCGCTGTCGGTGTTTGTGGGGTTGTAGAAGCGAACGAGGATCGAATCGCGGTTGTCGGCCTTCTTCACGGCGCTGAGCACGAGGCCCGGGCCTTCGAGGCCCAGGAAGCTCTTTTCGGGCGGGAACATGCCCGCCTGCCGGCCGAACTGGCACGCCCGCATGGGCGCGTTGAACGCGAGGGATTCGTCGTACACACGGGCCTCGGGCCACAGCCCGGCGTGGGGCATGAGGGCATAGCGGAAGCGGTGCGCGCCGAGGCTCTGGGCGCTCTCGTCGCCGGGATACTCCATCCAGAGGCGATTATCGCACGGGATGCGCACGCGGCTGGCGCGCAGCAGGCCCATGGCGAGGGTGCGGCGCGCGTCGTGATCCAGGATCTCGTAGTCCTTGGCCGCGTCGACGAGCACGGCGAAGCCGTCCTTCCCTTCCGCCAGATCGAACCACATCGTCACCGGGTGCCGGGCCAGTTCCGGGCCGCGCAACTCGCCGCACACGCTCGGGGTAGCGTTGTATTCCGTCACCGAGAACGAGCCTTCACCCCACGTCTTCTCGGCGCCGAGATCCGTCGGGAAGCACACCTTGAGGTAGTGATCTTTGACGGTGTTCTCGAAGCTGGTGATCACCTCGAGCCAGCGGGCGCCCTTGCGAAGCACCACCTGCACGTGGACGGGCACTTCCTTGCGCGTCTCGGCGCGCGCATTGCGCGTCCAGTCGAACTCCGCCGGGAGCGCCCAGTTCGAGTGGATGTCGAACACCACGGCCAGCGGCCCCTGGACGCGCACGGCCACCTCGGCCGGCTCCCCCGTGTTGGTGATGATGCTGCCGTTGGCGGGCGGGTTCGAGATCCACATGTTGCCGATCTCGCCCTGATCCTGGAGGTAGTTGAGGCCGCGGTAGACGCGGCCGGAGCGCTTATCCGTCACATCGAGCGTGCCGTCGCCATTCACCTTGACGCGGAGATGCTCGTTCTCGGCCTCGTTCAATCCGACGAGCAGGTTTTCGGCCATGAGCCGGGGCACGACGAAGTCCTCGTGCGGATAGGGGTATTCATTCTTGTGCGCCCACTTCAGCTTGAATGTCTTGTAGCCGAGGGCGGGCACGCGTTCGGCCTCGAAGTAGCAGTGCACCTTCGTGCAGTAGAAGGGCATGTTGCGTGAGCGGGGATGATAGATGCCGGCGCGCGTCTCGCACCGATCCACCTCCTGGACGGCCACGGGGCGGCCTTCGAGATCCTCGACGATCAGGTGCTCGAGAATCACGTCGGCCGGCACATCCAGATAAGCCTCGACCACCTCGGAACGCTCGAAGCCGGACGGGTTGTGCACGACGACGAAGTACTCGGAATCCTCGCAGCTCGTGGTGTCGATCTCTTTTGTGATGTTCTCGAGTCCGCGCCGTTCGAGGCCCTGGGCGATGATGCGCGCCTGCCGGAGCCGGGCCATCTCGCCTTCGGCGAGGGTGTGGGGCCCGAGGCCGTGCATGGAATCGTGGCTGTGGCTCTGGAAGAGGAGCTTCCAGGCCTTATCGAGATAGGTGGCGGGATAACCGTCGATGCCGTGGGCCCAAGCCGCAACCGCCAGCGGCTCGGCCCAGCGGAGCAGCGCGTTTTCGGCGTAGCTGTTCTCCGTCGGCACCTCGGGATGCGTCGTGAATACATCACTGTGCACGGCGCCTACCGGCCCGTCGCGCATCGGCCCGGACACGACGTCGAGATCGGTTCGGCCGTCGAGGGCGGCCCGGAGTTCGGCGAGGTAGTCGGTAAGCGTGCTGTGGATCACCTCGTGGGTGTCGCCAAACCGCTCCTGGATGGCGCGGAGGTAATCGGGCGTGAGCGGATGGGGCTCGGTGAAGTCCGTGCCGTCGAAGAAGAGCACAACCTCCGGCGCGGCCGTGCCCTGGACGGTATCGAGGGCGCGCTTCATCCCTTCCTCGACTTTTTCGGGATGAAACGAGGTATCGGGATCGAGAATATCGTAGAACCAGCCGTATCCCTCGGGATCGGCCGTGTGGAACACCTTGCCGAGATCGCCCCAGCGATACTGCCATGCCTTGTGCCAGGGATCGCGGGCGTACACGATGGGGATATGGCCCGCAAAGAAGAAGTTCCAGCGGGCCTCGGGGCCCAGGCGCGATGCGAGCGCGCGCGAACCGTCCGGCGCTTCCCAGAAGAACTCGTGGTACTTGGTGCGGGCCGGATTCATGTACTTGTAGAAGATGATCGTGTCGATTCCGAAATCGGCGTAGATCTGCGGCAATTGGGCGATCTGGCCGAAAGAGAACACGTTATAGCCGCACTTGAGGCACGCGCCCAACTCGTTCGAGCGGCGGACGCCATAGGCGAGGTTGCGGACAACGCTCTCCCCGTTGATGGGGGCGCAATCGGGCAACGTGAACCAGGGGCCGATCTCGAGGCGGCCCTCCTGGGCGAGCCGGGCGATGAGATCGCGCTTTTCGGGGCGGATCTCGAGGTAATCCTCGATGAGGGTGAACTGCCCGTCCATCATGAAGTGCTTGTACTCGGGATTCTGCTCCAGGATCTCGAGGAGGTGGTCGATACAGTCCACGAGCCGCATGCGCGTCCGCTCGAACTCCCAGCGGAATTCGCGATCCCAGTGGGTGTAGGTGATGACGTGAACTCGTGTCTTGGCCTTGTCGCGATCGCTCATGTGGTCCTCCAGAGAATGGGGATGCCCCGCATCCGTGTTGGGAACGGCCATAAAATCGCATGCCGCGGCTGGGAAGTCAAGACGGGGCGCAATTCTGCGTGGCCGGCTAGAGGTTGAGGGTATCCAACTGCCGGCTGAACTCGGTGTAGTGGCCGATGAGCAGGGCAAGCAGCTTCCAGGTGAGGTAGACGGTTGCGCCGGTGCATGCGACCACGATGACGGTGACGCCGATCTTGGCCGGGCGCGTCATTTTGGGCGTGCGCCACACGAGAATGAGGGCGAACGGGCCGATCACCGCCAGGGCCAGCACGAGAATCCAGACGGGCTCGTAGTACCACGGCGTGCCCCGGGCCTGACGGACGCCGCAGTGGGGGCAGTAGGCGTCGTCGGGGCCGATGCTGCGCCAGCACGCCCGGCACCGCGTCACAGCCTGGGCCGTGCCCTCGGCACGGGGCGGCACGATCGGCGGCCCAGCCGGCTTCGGCGGTGTGCTCAACTCGGGGTGTCTCCTTTCGTCGCGGCGGGCGGCCGCACAGTCCGCTGCAGCCTATTTCAGCCGCCAGTGGGTGTACTTGAGGGGCGGTTTCTTGCCGGCCTCTTCCACCTCGTAGTAGATTGTGAAGATGCTGCCGTCGTCCAGCTGAACGGATGCGGGATAGCCGAGGTCGCCCGTGGGCGCCTGAGACAACACGATCTCGTGTTCGAGATCCCAGGTTTTCCCGCCGTCCTTGCTGATGCACGCCCGCTCGCCGAAGGGCTCACGTCGCCGCCCGTACACCACGAGCGTCCAGCCGTTGTCCAATGCGATCAAATGCGGAGGATAGCCCCAGATGGGCGTGCGCTCGAAGGGCGTCCACGTCGTGCCGCCGTCCGCGCTGGATGCCTGCCGGAGGAAGTACCGCGACTCGCCCGTTCCGTGGTAGCGGGACATGGCGAGGAGCGAGCCGTCTGCTTGCTCCACGACATGAGGCTCGAAGTACTGCGTCGGATCGTCGTCCGGGGCGGTTTCGATGCTCGACAGTCGCGTCCACGTGCGCCCGTCGTCGCGGGACTCGAGCACGCCGACGCGCTCCGCGGCCGTCTTGGCCCCGGTGCAGCCCACGTAGAGCAGGCGGCCGTCGTTCAACGCGATCGGGCCGTGGGGCGCGGATGTCTCGACGCGGATGAAGTCGCCCCACGTCTGGCCCCCATCCTCGGAGCGGCGGATCCAGCTCCCCAGCCACTGCCCGATGATCTCATCGGTGATTTTCTCGCGGTGGCGGCGGTACTTCTCGTTGTCCTGGAACGCGAGGCTCGTGAACCAACTGACAATCAAGGTTCCCTTGTGGGTTTCGATGATGCCCGCGTCGCGATCATCAAGGGGCGTATTGTTGATCGTCGCGGGTTCCGTCCACGTCTTGCCAAGATCCCGGCTGCGGACGATCTGCGTCTTGCCCCAGGGACACACGTGCGCATCGCGATCGCCCGAGAAGGCCACGATCAATTCGTTGTCGCGGGTTTTCACGATGGTGGGCCAGCCGATATAGATGTCTTCCGGCGCCCAGATGACGCCGGAGGATAGGATGGTGGCGGTGGGTTGATCCTGGAAGGCGCTGATGTCCGTGTCCTGCACGGTGAGTACTCCTTCTGCGCCGTGTGCACTGCCGCATGCTGCGCAGAATGCGAGCAGCATGGCCAGTCCGGCGCGAACCTGACTCGACAACATGGCTTCTCCCTTCGCGCGGCGCCCCGTTGCCGCCCACTCACGCTACACGCCAAGGCCGGCCTCGTGCAAGCTGGCCGGCTCAAGGGCTCTCCAGCATGACTGTGCATGTCCTGTCGGAGGGCCGGCCCTGAACAAAGGCGCTGGCCGCGTCGTACTCGGTTGGGAACGAGACTTCGGCGAGGAGGTCGTGGGTGGTGACGGAGAGGCGATTGCCGTCGATCTCGATGAGCCTGAACTCGAAGGGCACCGATGAGAAGGCGGACACGGTGACGGCAATGGCGGCGCCGGCCGGTGCGATGGTGTTGGCGTGGTTGTGGCCGCCCAACACGCAACAGACGGCGGGGTTCTCGTCGAGCACGGCGAGCACGGTGTCGCGGAACGAGGCGAGGGGGACGTGCTGCCAGTCGGGCGCGCCGCTCTGCTCGGGCGGGATGCCGAAGACTTGCGAGTGGGTGCAGAGGATGTGGGGCCTGTCGGGAAAGCGGCGGAGGACGCGCGCGATGCGCTGCGTCTGGGCGGGCGCCCACCGGGCGTGCTGCACGTCCTTCCAGTGGAAGTCGTCCACGTCCCAGTGATTCGGAATGACATGGACAACCGCATCGTCGCGCACAATCTCGAAGTGGATCGAGCCGGGCTCGAACAGGTGGGGCGCGTGTTCGAGCCAGAGGGCCGCGGAGTCGGGCCGCGTCAGATCATGGTTGCCGAGGCAGACGTAGAAGGGCACGGGGAACGCGAACAGGGCGGCGGCGCCCTGGATCCGGCCGGGATCGCAGGCGTCCAGGAGATCGCCGGCGTGGAGGACGAAGTCGATGTGCCCATCGCGCGCGATCCAGTGTTCGAGCAGTGGCACCAACTCATCGAGCCGGCCGGGATAGCCGGGCTGCTGCTCGAACCCCATGCGTTCCGTGCCGAAATGGGTGTCGGCGATGAATACGAACCGCGTCACGAACGCGAAACCTGCACGGATCCGGCCAAATCGCGTTGGATTCGCTCGTGGATGCGTCGGGCCGCCACGTCCCAGGTGAAGTTGGCGTGGACATGGGCGTGCGCGGCTCTCCCCATGGCCTCGAGCCGGGCCGGATCGGACAACAGTTCGAGGAGCGTGTCCGCCAGAAGGCCGGCGTCGTATTCCTTTACGTGCCGGCCCGTCACGCCGTCCACCACCATCTCTGTGAAGGCGAACTGGGCCGGAACGACGCAGGGCACATAGCAGTTCTGCGCCTCGATGACGACGATCCCGAAGGGCTCGTAGTAGCTCATGATGCAGAACAGAGACGCGCGGCTGTAGAGTTCGAGGATTCGCTCGAGGCCGCCCGCGCTGTCTTTGACGATAGGGCCGACGATCTCGACGCCGGGCTCGTTGATGGGCGGCGAGCAGCCGACGATCACGAGGCGCGCATCGGCCAACTGCTCCCGCACCTTCCGGAAAGCGTCCAGAATGAGGGGGCCACCTTTCCGCTCGAAGTCCCGGCCGATATAGAGGATGGTCTGGGTGTCGTAGGGGCCGTGGGGCAATGGCTCGGCGAGGTAGTTCGGGCCGGCGCTGGCCACCTGCACCTTCTCGGGCGGCTGGGCGTAGTCGTCCAACACGGAGCCGGCCGCCCACTGCGTCCGGGGGAAGATGGCCGTGCACCGCTCGAACACGCGCCGCTGGTAATCGATGATCTGCTGGACTTTGCGCGACGAGAAATGGCTCAGTTCCCAGCCGCGGACGCGGGCCGCCTGGGCGGCGGTGCCGTCGAAGTAGCAGTAGGTGGGCACGTCGAGGCGGGGATCGAAGGTGGTGCCGTACATGAGGCAGGCGTTGAAGCCCGGATGCTCGCGGGCCGCCCGGCGGGCGCGCCGCGTGTTGCGGGCACAGGCGAGCGACGACCACCGGTAGTAGTCGAGGAGGCCGAACCGATCCACCTTCTTCAACAAGCGGACAAACCACGGGCCGGCGCTGAACGTGTCCGTGTAGCCGTTGACGTTGGCCTTGTGGTGGACGATGCCGCGCCGTTCGAGGGCGCTGCACAGGCTCCGCAACGAGCCCGAGAACGGCCGTTCCGCCTCCGGATCGCCCGTCGAGAGAATCAGGAGCCGCACCGGCGGCCCCGCATTGTTTGCCGTATCGTTCACGGGCTCATGCCCTCCTGCCGATAGAGTGCAGCAGGAGGCCCGCCGATTCAAGCCTCACGCTGCGGTTCCTCCCGTATCCCCAAGTTTCCATTCTCCGCCATGGGGACTACAGAACAGACACTCCGGCTTCCTTCCAGCCTGACGCTCTTGCGCGCGAGCCCGGAATTCGGGGGACATGTCCCAACCGCCGCTTCGGGCACGCACCGCCCTCGATGCGCGCCGACGTGTCCCCCGAATTCCCCCTCACGCCAGCGCTCGCGTCTTGTGGCCCGTGCGCAAACTGGGGATAACTGAGAGACTCCACACCCGCTCGTGCGGCCGACGTGCCGATGCTGCTATACTCTCAATACACGCGCGCCGTAGCCGACACAGAAGGGCATGCCCGTGGGCTTCCACAGCAACTTCCGCAGATCCAGACGCCGCCGCGAGATCCTCTTTGTCTCGCTCGCCGCGGCGTTGATTATCGCATCGGGCGTCGTGTTAACCCCGCTGCTGCGACGCCTTGGCGAGCGCTCCCCGCACGCGCCGGCCCGTGAGCCCGGCGCGCTCAACACCATCTCCGAGGCCATGGCCGTCGCCGACGTCCTCGGCGATTCCCCCAACGACGACAAGCTCATCGAGGCCATCAAGGATCCGCAGATGCAGGGCCGCACCCTCGCCATCGAGTTCCTCGGCGAAGGCGGATACGGCGACGCGCTCCCCGTCCTCGAGGGCATCGTGCGCGATCCCAACGAATCCGCCCGGTATCGCGTGGCCGCGCTCGAAGCCATCTTCCTCATCGCCGGGCATCAAGGCCGTACCCTCGCCCAGGAATACGAGAACGACGGCACCCTCGGTGCGACTGCCCGCCGGATCCTCTACGAGCCCGACACCATCCGCGACCGCCCCTCCCGCGTCAAGTCCCTCCTCAACGCCGTCAAGTTCTGAGTCCCGCAGAGCTGGATGTGCGCGGCTGCCCGTCGTCCCGGAAAGCCGTTCGTCCAGGCGCCCGCGCACATCTGAGATCGGCAGCGCTGGATCGTTGCGTGCCGTTCCCGGTAGAGTTCTCTACAATCGGCAGGCAAGGGGGAGGGCGATATGCGGTATGTACTCACTGTGATGGCGGCTGTGCTGTTGCCGGTAATGGCCGCAGGCCAGGGGCCGGAGAACTGCGTCGTCAACGGGGGCTTCGAGGAAGGCGCCGGCGCGGCCATGCCCGGCTGGGAACGGTTCGGGGACGGGGAGGCCGCCCTGGACGAGGAAGTGCGCCACGACGGGCGGCGTTCGCTGCGCGTCGCCGGCCCGGGTGGCGCACGCAGCGCCTGGATTCCCTACCACGGCGGCCGCATCCGTGTGGCCGGCTGGATGAAGACGGAGGACGTGGTGCAGGGGCCGTCGGCGGCCTGGCATCGGGCCGCGTTCCAGATTCAGAGCTACGACGCGGACAAACGCCCCCTCGGCCACAGCGACGTGACGCTCCTGGACGGCACGAACGACTGGGCGCGCCACGAATCCACGATCATCCTGTCGCGATCCGTGGCGTTCGTCGCGGTGCACTGCCACTTGTGGGGGGCGGATACGACGGGCACGGCCTGGTTCGACGATATCGCCGTCACCATGCTGGACTCGCCGGACACGATGAAGCGCCGGCCCCTCGATCTGGCCCAGGCCACGTGCACCGTGGACTTCTCGCAAAATCTCGGCGCATTCCGCCACCTGTGGCGCGGCAGCGACGTCAGCTATGCCGATCGCGTGGCCACGCCCACCCAGATCGACGCCATCCGCTACGCCCACCGCTTCGGTTTCGAGTACATCCGGCTCCACGACTGCGTCCATGATCCGGCCATCTACTCCGAAGACGCGGATGGGAAGCCCGTGTATCGCTGGGACACCTTCGATCGCTACATCTCGTGCGTCGTCGACAACGGCTGCCGGCCGGTGATCGTGCTCGAAACCATGCCGCCCGAACTCGCCACCCACGACAGCGGACAATCGTGGCAAAACCCCTACCCCCCGAGAGGCCCCGCCGAGTATCAAAAATGGCAGGATCTCGTCTACGAAATCGTGCGCCACTGCGAGGCCACGTGGGGCGACGCCATTCATACATGGTATTTCGAGGTGTGGAACGAGCCCGATGCGAAGGGCTACTTCCAGGGCACGCTCGAGGAGTATCTGCGGATCTACGATCACGCCGTAGCCGGGGCGACACGGGCCGATCCGGCCATCCGGATCGGCGGGCCCGGCGGCGCGGACACGATATGGTGCCGCCCCTTCCTCGAACACTGCCTCTCGGGCACCAACGACGCCACCGGCGAGACTGGGTGCCGCACGGATTTCCTCTCCTGGCACATCTACACCGTCGGCGTCGGCGTGCCCGCCTTCGACAAAATGACGGTGAGTCTCGAATCCGTCGCAGCCGTCATCCGCGATCTACCGGCCTTCAAAGAACTGCCGCTCCTCATCACGGAGTGGGGCTGTGCCTCGTCGGCGAATCCCGTTCACGATCGCCCCTACGACGCGGCCTTCCGCACAATGGCCGTCAGGCAGTTCCTCGACTCCGGCATCACCCTCGCGCTCCCCTTCTGCCTCGGCGAAGGCCCCCAGCACGCCCACGAGGGCTTCCTCGGCGGCCTCGCCCTCTTCACCAAAACCACCATCCCCAAATCCAGCTTCCGCGCCTTCGAACTCCTCCATCGGATGGCGGGCGGGCGCGTTCCCTGCGTCAGCACCAACGATCCCGTCGGCGGCCTCGCCTGCCTGTCCGCCGATGGCGACTCGGCCTGGATCCTGTTGTACAACCTCATCGAGGATCCCGGCCACGAGCCCTATGAAACCGCCGTCGAGGTGCAGTTGAACGGGCTGGCGCCAGGGCCCTGGGCCTGCACCGCCACGGCCATCGCCCCGGGCGGCTGCGATCCCTTCCTCACCTGGCGCGCCATGGGCGGCCCCCAAACCCTCGATGAAGCCCAGTACGCCGCCATCCTCGAGGCGAGCCAACTCCCGCCGCCCGAAATCCTCCCCATCCAGCAGAACGCCATCCACCTCGATATGCCGGCCTTCTCCGTGATCCTCCTCGAACTCCGGCGCTGATCCGACACGCTTCGGCGCAGATAGGAGCGGACATCAAACGGAAATGGCGGCCGGCAAGCATCTCAACGCCGCGCGCAAGGAATCGTCACGCATGCCCCGCTTCAGCAGGCATCTCGTCCGTTACACGGCGCAAACGCAGTACCAGGGCCGCAATAGATACTGCTGCGGCCGTGAGCCAACAGAGTGAAAGGGCCGTCGCCAGGAAGGCCTCAATCCCCGAAATGGCCAACCCAATACCTATAAACCCCGGGCAGACACAACCCGGCAGATACCTCATCCAGATCGATCCTTTGGGATTGGCGCGGCGGCATTCTGGATCCCGCCCTTGCGCGTCGAATTGCAGCAACCAGAACACCAGCACGAACACCGGGCCGCCAGCCAACTCGTGCCCGAGGTAACTCCACCTTTTGAACGGGACGAGAAGACATCCGGCGGTGAGAAGGAAGAGCCACAAGCTCAGGCGTTCACCTCGCCCCGTCAGGGCCACCTTGATGAACAGCACGGGCATCCAGAAGAGCCACCCAACAGCGATAGCCATGTTGACGGCATGAATCCAGGGGAAAGACATGCACAGATCATCGATTACTGCGAATCCGTAACCTGCCACGAGGACGGCAAGGAAGACAAACATGTCTCTCAGCCGGAACGACTTCACCTGCCCCATGTCCTCCACTCCCTTTCCCGATTCGCGGCAACGGAACGCCGGCGTCCAAGCGCCAACCGCCTCCCGCGCTCTGGCGCGCAATCGCGGCGAGCCCTGGAGACGATATCCCTCACTGTTCGGCGGCACGCTGGCGGCGGCGCCGCCGGAGATGAATGGCCACACCCGCCAGTCCCACGCAGCACAGGAGGCCAAAGGCGGCCTGCAGCCAGCGCGGCGTGAAGCCCACGCCGCCCAGTTCTTCCGAAATGCGCACAAGGATATCGAGAGCCCAGCTACTGCGAACGAGCCTTCCGTAGGTGGTTTCAGGCAGCGCGAATGCGGCCGACTCCGTAGGCGCTGTGAAACTCACGCTGTCCTGCACGAGGTGCGCATTGAACGTGGCGTCTGCGGCGACGAACGGGGCAGAGAAGCAGAACTCCCCGGGAATCCAGAAACCGCCCGCCACCTCGAAGGGCCGGGAGAACTCATAGACGCAAATCTCCTCCCCGTTGGCCATCTCCCTGAATTCAAGCACCGCATACTCGTGCTCCTGATCCACGACGGACTCCCACTGAAGCAGGTTGTCACGCGCTCCCTTCGGGCTCGATCCCGCCACGACACGGGCCAACCCGTCCGATGCGCCGGCGCCTGGTTCCTCCTCGCTCCCGAACTGCAGCGCGATGTGGGGCCTGAAGTAGGATTCATAGGGGAACGCCAGAACGCCGCGTGCCAAAGGGAAGAAGTACATGCGGAACAGCCCGTGCGGCCACATGAGATCTCTGAACTCCGATGTCAGTTCGGAGTCGCGCCCGCTCTCCCAGTACAGAAACTCGATGTCCCACAAGGCGCCGTCCCCCGTGTCGACATGCGTGCCATCGCAGGTGATCGTTCGGACGATCTCATCCTCTTGCCGTACGTCAATCCGGAAGAGGTATTCGCCCTTCCACGCCACGTCCAGCGTAGCGCCCTTCTCCAGCGCCTCCGGCGCGCCCGGCCAGTAGGCGCGGAGGCCGTCGCCCTGGCCCGGGCTGACGACGATCGACGCGGTGCCCCCGGATGCCCGCCCCATCTCGCGGGCGATGGCGGCCCGCAGGATGCCCTCGGGGTTGTCCGGCTGCAGGGAAGCCCCAATCGCAGCAAGCACTACAATCATGTGGGCCGATACACATGCCATCGCGCACAACCTCCCCGGCATCCAGCCCATTCTCCGGGGCGCACTCAACCCCACAGAGCCGCTCACGAGCCCCCGGAACGCCGGCGCCCCTGTTCCACACCCTCAGGCTAACACAGATGCATCAGGACTGCAAGAGGGAGGCGGGATTCAGATGGAATCACACCAGCGTCCAAGCATTCAGCGCCGCGTGCGTCCCATCAGGCCTGAGGGAAACGCGAAGCCCCGAACGAAACGATTCCCAGGCTCCGGGCGCAGCCCGGGAGAATTCGGGGACATGTTCAGAGCGGAGTCCCCGACGCGAATACGTGTCCCCGAATTCCCGAACGAAACGATTCCCAGGCTCCGGGCGCGGCCCGAAGCCTGGGAATCGGCACCGACAATCTCGCGCCGCTTCTCGGCGCCGTCAGTCGGGGTACTTGGCCACGAAGATGTCGCAGTAGCCTTCCGAGCGGAGCACGGTGTAGTTGCCGAGGCCGGCGCCGAAACCGGCGTTGCCCCGGAACCGGCCCGCGACAAGGCTCTTGCCGTCGGGCAGGGCGCCGATGCCGAACCCGATGTCGGATAGGGAGCCGCCGGCCCGTTTGGCCCAGAGCAGGGCGCCGTCGGCGTCGAGTTTGGCCACAAACACGTCGTCTTCGCCCTCGGAGCACTGCGTGGACTCGTTGGCCTCGCCCGCGCCGAAGACGGCCGTGGACTGGAACGAGCCGGTAACCACGAAGGTGCCGTCTGCCACCGGGCGGACATCGTATCCGGCGTCGTTATCGACGCCACCGGCGACGGCCACCCAGAGGAGGGAGCCGGAGCTGTCGTACTTGGCCACAAACACGTCCTGGCCGCCTTGGCCGATCACATCCGTGCCTGACGCTTTGGCGGCGTCCTCGAAGGTGGCTGTGCCGGAGAAACAGCCCGCGACGACACACGAGCCGCCATCGAGCACGGCAACGCCGTTGCCTTCATCATCGCCCGTCGTGCCACCGATGCGGGCCACCCAGGCTAACGCGCCGTCCGAGTTGTACTTAGCCACGAATGCGTCAAGGGCGCCGGCCGCGGTCAGCGTCGTCTCCGCGGCACCGGTGCCGAAGGTGGCCGTGCCGCTGAACGTGCCCGTGACGATGCACGAACCGTCGTCAAATGCCGATACGGCGTATCCGGCGTCGGCCGTGGTGCCGCCGGCCGTGGCCACCCACTGGAGGAGCCCCGCGGAACTGTATCGCGCCAGGAAGAAATCCAAATCGCCCGCTGAATTCACCACAACCTGGGCCTTCGAGGCATCGCTGAAGGTGGCCGAGCCCGAGAAGTAGCCCGTCGCGACACACGAACCATCGCTGCAGATGGATACGCCCATTCCGGCGTCGGTGCCCGTGCTGCCGCCGCCTGCAACCCACTGCATCACCCCGTCGCCATCATACCCGACGGTGAACACGTCCATGTCGCCCGCGCTGCTCAGCACGGTGCCGCCATCCTTCGAGCCGCCGAACGTCGCGTCATCGGTGAAGAACCCGGTGACCACGGAGGTGCCGTCGTCGAGCCCGTCCACGGCCCGGCCCTGGTTGTCGCCCTCGCCGGAACTCGTCCGCACCCACACGGGGATCCCGCTCGTGCCGTACAGGCTGACAAACATGTCGCGCCCGCCCGACGACGAGATATCGCCATGCTGATCCGGGCATCCGCATAGGGCGGCGTCGCCCGTGAAATAGCCCGTGACAAGCGATGTGCCATCGGACAAGGCCGTCAGCCCGTAGGCCCGATCCGATCCCTCGCCGCCACCCCGTTTGGCCCAGACGATGGCATTGCCAAGCACGAGCGGGCATCCGGCCGATAGGGCGACTACGCACAGCAGAGTCACGCACAGGCGTAATGACGGACGGTATGTGTGATTCATACGGCTTCCCCCTTTGAACACGGACTCTATTCTGTTCTAATACTGTAAGTAATCCGGCCTCTTACCATACCGCCGCGCCACCGTTTCGTTACATCCTGTACGGCGCGCGTCATTCCCCTCGGAGACACGCCTCCGTGACGCGGTAGATCTCCCACGCAATCGCCCCGTTCACGATGCCCGACGCCGGCAGGATCGGCACGTCATACCCCTCCAGCGCAACGCAGCCGTCCGGCCACGGCCACATCGGATCGATCCAGATCACGTCCTCATCGCCGGTGTAGTCCCGATGGCACATCACGTCCACGTACACGACGCGCGCGCCAGCCGGCCGGGCCCGTTCGAGCAGCCTGTACGGCGCATGCTGATAGCCGATGTGGATCAGCACGTCGCCCGGCGCATACTCGTGATCGGGCACGCTGCTCTGCATGAAGCCCGAGTTCCACACGGCCGACTCGAAGACATCCGCAATGGCCGTGTCCGCAACTTCGGCCGGGAAGAGGTGCCCCATGCTGTACATGATGACGCGATGGCCCGCGCCTTTCCCTTCGGCGGCCCACGCGCCGGCGCGGTTCAGGTTGCCGCGCTCCTCGGCCTCGACGCGCCGCAGCATGCCGCTGACGGTGTCGATATACCGCCCCGCCACCTCGCCGCCCGGAAGCGCCGGGACACTGTGCTCGTCGTGCCAGAAGATCCCCTTCTCCCGGTAGCGCGCCATCCGGGCGTAACCGCCGTACATCCCGATGCTCTCGAACATGACGGGCATCTTGCCGAGCCGCGTCAACGCGGCCACGAGTTCGCCGGTGAACAGCCACCCCGGAATCGCGTTGGCGAGGGTGGGCGAGATGCCCGCCTCGGCGGCATGATTCGGGAAACCGAATCCGCCCTCGCCGGCGCCGGTGCCGCCAAGAACGATAACGAGCGCCGCCGAGCCGCCAATCCCGTCGGGAATCGGCTCACCGGGCGGTTGGGAATACACGACGACATCGCCGTCGGCCGGGACGGCACTGCCGAGCGACTTCAGCGCCATGAAACCGCCCGCGCGCCCACACAGCTCGCTCACCATCGAGGCCTGTCCCGCCGCGTAGAACGCGCCCCCCGCCGCAAGCCGGGCTGCTGCCCGATCGGCCGCCTCAGTCATCGCGGGCACATCGTCCCGGGCGAGTTGCAGCGCGCGCTCCGCCCTCAGCAGGTAGGAATCCGTCAACACACCTTGCTCCGCCGGAACGGGCGCGTCGGCCGCCGCCGCTCCGATACACACCGCCGCGGCCAGCATCGCGTTCATTCGGCCTCCCGCGTAAGTCATTGTCCCTCAATAAACTGCCGCGCCAGAGCCACGGGCGCCTCAGCCATCACCGCTCGAGCGTGATACGTGTCAGATCCGGGAACCGTTCTTGCAGAATCTGCGTCAACCGCTCGACGTTGGCGCGGTGTTTCGACGAAATCCGGAACGATAGATCGGCCCGGCCCTGATCCTCGACGACGCGCAGCCGCGACGCCACCACTCGGTAACCTTCCTTCGATATGGCGTCTTCAATCTCGTCCACGTGCTCGATCCCGCCGGCGATCCGCACGCTGAGCGAGAACTGCTCCTCGGACGGCAGGAGATGGGTAAGATTCTTGAGCGCGATCGTGACAAACAGGGCAAATGCGGTGGCGCAGGTGGCCACGAAGAAATACCCCGCGCCGATGGCGATACCCAGCGTCGCTGCGAACCACAGCATGGCCGCCGTCGTCAGTCCGCGGCCCGTGCCGCCCACGAAGATGATCGTGCCGGCCCCGAGGAACCCGATCCCGGTGATCACGCCGGCGGCGATCCGGCCCTTGTCCAGCCACACCTGAACACCCGACTCAACCAGCTCCTGCGAAAGCAGATCGGCCACCACCATCATCAGCGTCGAACCCAGACACACGAGCACATGCGTGCGCAGTCCGGCCGGCCGGCCTTTTCGTTCACGCTCAAGCCCGACGGCACCCGCCAGCACCACGGCCAACAGGAACTTCAGGCACGCATCGCCTACTACTTCAATGGATTCCATCCGCAATGCCCCTCATTGTCAGTTGGGCGCCGGGCACGGCGCACGTGCCACGTCCGCCGGCTCAGCGAACCACCGGCGCAAACGCCTCCTGCGGTTGTTCCAGGTGCGCCGCGTCGATCTTCTCTTTGCGCCGGGCGATCTCCTCAGCCGGGGCGCCCCGCCGCTCCGCCTCGCCCAGGGCGCGCGCGGCCAGCGCCTGGTTCTCGGAATCGAGTGCCATGTCACACTTATGAAGCCACGGCCGGGGATCTGCGGGATCGGCATCGGCCGCCTCATCGAGATAGCGCCCAGCCAAGTCGGCGCGGTTGAGCTCCATGGCCACGTCGGCCAGCGTCAGGAGCGGCGCGCCGGTTCCGGCCGCCCGGGCCGGCTCGCATTCGAGATAGGCCGAGGCGGCATCCCACAGGCCCGACGTCGCGCACATCCGGGCAAGATCCAGCCAGGGGTTCTTGCCCGGCTCGCTGCTGGAGGGCGCGCCTCCTCCCCACTCCGCCACGAACCCCCCGGCCTCGTCCATACGCGCCTTCACGAGTCCGAGCAGGCCCCACGCCTGAGCGTGGCCGGGCTGGAGCGACAGGGCCCGCTCCAGCACGTAAGCCGCTTCCAGGCTCTGGCCCCTGCCCAGCCGGGCGCGGGCACTCAACACCAGCGCTTCTACATTGTTCGGATCGCGCGACAACACGGAAGCCGCGCGCCCTTCGAGTTCGCGTTGGGCCTGGAGAATCCGGCGCGTCTCGCCCAATTGCGCCGCCAACTGCGACCACTCGTGTGCCGCGCCGGCCTTCAGGAGCACCTGTTCCGCCCGCGCGGCGTTGCCCATGGCCAGCAGTGCCGCGCAGTACTGCGCCGACAGGTTCTCGGTGAGTCCGCCGAGTTGATCGGCCCGGGCGTAGTACTCGAGCGCCCGGTTCAAGTCTTCAGCATCGCCCGACATCATCCACCGGGCATGCAGTAACCCGGCGACATGCGCCGTGTACGTCCCGTTCCCGGGCTCGAGCCGGAGCGCCTCGAGCATCGCGTCGAGCGCTTCGTCCGGCTTCCCGAGGTGTTCCTGCACGATGCCCAGCCCGTGCCACGTTGCCGCGTCGCCCCCGCCGAGATCCACCGCCCGCCGGAGATGCTCTTCGGCCCGCCCGAACGCCTCCTCGGCAACTTCGCGCTGCTCGGCCACGCCGGCCGCCGCCACGTCGTGTTCCGCGCGCTGCCGCGCATTCCGCATGGCGACCTCGCCGATTCCCCGGTATACCGCCCCCAATCGCTGCTGCGGAAGCGGGGATTCGGGGGCCTTCTGGGCCGCATCCGCCCACAGGCCGGCCTCGGTGCCCCAGACTTGGTTGCGCATGAAGCAGGACGCCCCTGCCAGCAACGCCACCGCCGCTGCAGCCACGCCCGCCACGACACGCACCCGCGGTTCCCGCAGCCCTCTCGACAGCAGCCACGGCAGGACGAGCATCGCGCCGGCCAACGGAATGTACAGGTGGCGCTCGGACATGTCGCCCCGCGCCGCGACGGCCATCCATGCCGGCACCAGGCCCACCACATACCAGGCAATCGCCACGCCCAGGATCGAGCGCTTCCAGAGCAGCGCGGCCGCGGCCACCACCAGCACCAGCCCCACCGCCGCCATCACCGCAACCGCACCGGGCAACTCGCCGCTCAACGCGTGCTCCACGCTCAACCCACCCGGGCTCACCGTCAACATGACGTAACGCAACAGCGCTTCCGCCACCCCGGCGGCCTCCGGCCTGAGCGGATCCTCCGCCCAGATGTCGGCCGCGCCCTGCGGCGCGTGCGCAACGCCGCGGGCCATGGTAAGGGCAAGGGCAAGGGCCCAGTAGACCGCGTGAACGCCGAGCCGCCCGAGGGCGCTTCGGCCCCCATGCAGCGCCAAATCCACGATCAGGATCAGCAGCGGAAACACGACGGCCGCGGGCCGGCTGGCCCAGGCCAGCACGAATGCCGCGTAGGACAGGCCCAAGGGCCACAAGGCCGTCTTCTCACCTTCCGATGCGCGCAGAAACAGCAGAATCGCCAGCAGCATGAACGCCATCGCCAGGAGGATCGAGCGGCCCACTACATAGTTGACGCTCTCGGTGGCGGCCGGATGCAGGACGAACAACAGGCCGGCCAGCATCGCTACGGCGTCGCGCGTGCCCTTGCCAAGCAGCCGCCGGCACACGAGGAACAGCAGCACGCCGTTCAGCACGTGGATCGCTACGTTCACGAGATGGAATACGATGGCGTGGCCCGGCGCTACCCACCAGTTCACCGCGAGACTCAGCATGGCGAGCGGCCCCGAGGCCCCCGCCGCATCCAGTCCCTGGAAAAACGTCGGGAGCCGGTGCAGGGCCGCGTTGTCCCGGAGAACCACCTGATCCTCATAGTGGAACGGGATCGTCAGCGCATTCGAATAGGCGATAAGGCCCGCCATTGCAATCAGGAAGATGGCCACCCACATCTGTGCCGCATCGAGCCCCCGCGGCTCGGTAGGTTCCGGCCCATTCTCCACAGCGGCCTTGTCCGCGGCGGCAATCTCCTCCTCACGCGGGTGCGCGGCCGTCTGCTGGCCGTTCTGTTCTGCGGGAAACTCCTCCGCCACGTCATTCTCCTCTCAGAAACCCCAACGCGATTGCAGGCCGGGACATCGCATGAGCCCCTGACGCCATCGACAGGACGGCGCACCGCCTTGCAAGGCATCAATACTACCACGAACACGCCTCGGGCTGAAATGAACGGCCGCCTTCGGCACCGGGCCCGGCAGAAGGCAATCCGCCTAGGCGCGCGGCCGCCGGCCGAACCGGCGGCTCAACACAATCCCGCAGAGCCCGGCCGCCGCAACCCCGACACCCCATAGCGGCGACGCGGTGTCCGCCGAACGCTCGACGTTCAAGACGGCCAAGTCTTCGGCCCGCCGGTGCGCGGGCGCTTGCGCGAAGTGCCAGCCATCGAACTCGAACCCATCCCCAGGCGTCAGGGAGAACCTGGCCAGGGCGCCATCGTCCGGATCGGCCAGCGTCATGCCATAGCACACCTCGGGCGGCCGCCCTGTGCGCGCGAAGCGCACCAGCGTGTTGTCCAGCCGCACCGTCTCACCCTCGCGGAACCGCCACTGGCGCCCCGCGTCCGTAAGTACGGCCTCGAACACGCCCGACTCGTCCGAGCCCACGGGGAACGCCGCGGCGAGGGCATCGTCAAGCCGCAGCGAGAGCGCGCCCTCCTCAAGCATCCAGGTTTCGCCGGCCGCCAAAGTGGTGCACCCCCAGAACGCCCCGTTCCGGAACGCGGCCACCGTGGCCTGACGATCCTGCCACGCATACACCAGGAACACGCGCTCGAGCCGGGACGGATAGTCGAATCGGATCGGCTCGTCATCGCCATGCGCATTGGCGAAGAACCACGCCACCCGCTCGCCGCCGGCCCCGGCCACCTCGACGCGTATTGCCGGCCCGGTGCGGCCTTCGCTGTCTTCATGGGACGGCTCGAACTCGAGGAGAGTCGCCTGCAGGCCGCTCTCGAGCTCAACCCCGCAACCGGGCAACAGGGACTCGATCCACTGGACTTGCCCGTCCTCGATCACGCCCCACCGGGCTGACTCGGCCCCGGGCAAGCCCTGCCCCAAGGCCGCCTCCAGTGCATCCTCCGAGTCGAACCGGCGGTGAAGCAGGGCCGTCCGCTCGTCCACCCGGAGCCACGCACCGGCATGGACGAACACGCGCTCCTCGCGCCCGTCCGGCCCGCGCAGAAGAGATAACTCGGCCATGGGGAGCCCTTGCGGGTTCGAGGCCAGGCCCGCCCACGGCCGCACCGCATCCACCTGCAACCGGTTCTCGCCGATCACCACCGTTCTACCAGGCGTAACCGGCACGGTGTCGGCCCCCTCCGGCCCGGACAACTCGAGAACGTCATTGCATTCCGCATCGCGCAGGATCGTTGCGGTGTCGAACCGGACAAGGAACGGCAGGTGGGCCACGTCGTAGGTTGCGGACGGATCGATCCAGTTCCGGGCCATATCCGGGTAGGTGGCGGTGATGGATTCTCCATCCACATCGAGGTAGACGTGCTCGACGGCGGCCCGGCGACACCTGCGAGTGCCTCGGCGACCAGCCATGGATCGCCGGCTACGCCT
>JAFGTL010000018.1 GCA_016934125.1 Candidatus Hydrogenedentota bacterium | reverse complement strand
AGCGGCTCACAACATAAAGCCCCCGGCTCTGCCGGGGGATACTTACTCGTCCACTTCGCCAGCCTCATCCGTCTTGACGACGTAGGCGTCGCACTCGAAGTCGTAGTCGTCCCAGATCGAGTAGCCGGCGGCCACATAGCCCCTGTCGGGCGCCACCCTCACGCCCCAGAAGTCGTGGAGGTAATCCGGCGTGAAGAGGTGGGCCCATTCCTCCACCCCGTCGGAGTCGACTTTGAGCAGGAGGGCCGCGTCATGCCAGCATGTGACGCCCTTCTCTAATTCACATCCGCCCGCGATGATGAATCCGCCGTCGGGCGTAAGGGCCAGGTCGAAGCCGGCCGCATAGTCGCCGAAGACGTACGTCTCGTGCCAGTCCTCGTCGCCCATCATGTCGGCCAGGACAAGGTAGACGGCCTTCTCGTCCTCGCCGTAAGACCACGAATGGCCGCATACGGCGTATTGCCAGGCGCCTTCCTTGTCGGCGCCGGAGCCGCAAGGGCATTCGCTGGGGACGACGATGACGCCGCACCCGACGTCGTTGGAGTCGCCTCCGAGCGTCTTGAACCAGCGCTGCGTGCCGTTCTCGTCCGTCTTGAGCAGCATGACATCGGCAAAGACGGGAGGGCCTTTCACCTCCCGGCGGCCGGCCCGGCCGTGCCGTTCCGGCCTGCCGGACTTCGTCACGCTCTCCGCGTACGTCTCACCGGTGATGACGTAGCCGTTGTCGGGCGTCACGGCCATGGCCCAGACGCTGTCGTCGGTATCGGTGTCATACACCTGCGTCCACTCTTCGTTGCCATCCGCGTCGGTCTTGATCAGGAACGCGTCGCACTCGTCCGGTTCGGCGTAGTAGTTGTCGCCCGCGAGCACGAACCCGCCGTCGGGCGCCAGTTGCACATCCCACGCGGCCCAGCCGGGCTCGCCGTAGAGCTTGCTCCACTTGATGTTGCCATCCGGCCCGACGCAGGTGAGTTGGGCGTAGCAGTTCTGTGCGCCCCCGTTCTTCCCGCTCCCCTCCCCGCCGAGGGTTTCGAAGCCTGCGACCACGTAGTCGCCTTCCGGCGTCACGACCAGGGCCTCTGCCGAGGTATCGCCGCCCGTGCCCCAGTTGATGGCCCAGAGGCGCTCGCCATAAATGTCCGTCTTCAGAAGGTATGCGTCGTCGACCACGAGGTTCTTCTCATCGATCTCGTAGACTTCCACATAGCCGCAGGCAATGTAGCCGCCGTCCGGCGTGATCTCGATGTCGTACAGCTCCTCCCACGATGACACCCACTGTTTCGTGAAGCCGAAGCCCGGCGCCTCGTCGTAGAACTCCTCGAACGTGTACATCGGCCAGAACCAGGCCGTCACGGGCACGACATCGGTGCCGCAGTTCGAGGTGAACCGGATACTGGACGTGTTCCGGCCGACGGACATGTCCTTGGTTACGGGATGGGTTACCTCGACTTCCACAGTGCCCGGGCCGGTGCCCGAGCTGGGAGTCACCGACAGCCAGCTTGCGCCGGGCGTCGCCTCCCAGGTGAGCGTGCCGCCGCTGTCACACAGATCGCTGACGTTCAGGGTGGCAGTGGTTTGCGTCCCGTCGAGTTCGAGTGACTGTGGATACACCCACAGCACGCAGCATATGGAAGGACACCCGACGAGCGCCAGGCCCGCCACCGCAAGCAACACGGCACACACCGACACACGACTGGAAATGGAATCCTTCGCTTCGCGCATGGCCCTTCTCCCCAAGTTGAAGCCCCAAACAGAGTGCCACTGAAACGCGTCCCTTATCCTACCACGAAACCCGGTCAGTGTCTTCGCTTTTTCGGGCCGACGCCCGGAGGCACAGAAAGCCCGCCGCTGGCTATTCCCAAGGGGCGCATTCAGCGGCGGGCCGTTGTCTGCAGGCAGATAGAGCCGTCAGGGCGTTACGCGGCTAGGGCTCGATATCGCCGTTCTCATCCGTCTTGACGATGAAGGCATCTACGTCAATGAAGTCGGGAATGTACATCGAGTAGCCAGCGGCCGCGTAGCCTCTGTCCGGCGCCACCGTCACCGCCCAGAGCGCGTGGATGATGCCGGGCCGGAGGGTTTGCATCCATTCCTGCGAGCCATCCGAATCGACTTGGAGCAGGAGGGCCGACTCGTGCATGAAGCTGGCCCAGATGTACTTGTCTGTCTTGGCTGCCCCGGAATTGCACCCGCCGGCGATGATGAATCCGCTGTCGGGCGTCAAGGCCAAGTCAAGGCCCACCGCCGGGCCGCCGCAGGAGTACGTCTCATGCCACTCTTCCTCGCCCATCATATCGGCGACGGCCAGATACACCTCATACACGCCCCCGCCGTAGGAATCCGATTCGCCGCACACGGCGTATTGCCAGGCGCCGTCCTTGTCGGCGCCGGATTCGGCCGGGACGACGATGACGCCGTGTGCGCAGTCGCCGTAGTCGCCGCCGAGCGTCTTGAGCCAGCGCTGCGTACCGTTCTCGTCCGTTTTGAGGAGCATCGCATCGGCCTGAGAACCATTCTTGTCCGCGGCGAGGAGGTTCGGCGCGTGCCGGTGGCGCGTCTCCGCCCTCTCGAGGTCGGCGGAGTACGCCTCGCCGGCCAGTACATACCCGTTGTCGGGCGTGACCGCTACCGCCCAGACGTACTCGTCGCCGTCGTTCGGATACAGATGCGCCCACTCCTCATTGCCGTCCGCGTCGGTTTTGATGAGGAACGCGTCGTAGTCGTCCGCACCGCTCCAGGAGTTGTCGCCCGCGAGCACGAACCCGCCGTCGGGCGCCTGTTGCACGTCCCACGCTATCCAGCCGGGCTCGCCGTAGAGCTTGCTCCACTTGATGTTGCCGTCCGGCCCGACGCAGGTGAGTTGGGCATAGATGCCGGGCTCGAGGGCGCCCTTCGCGCCCCCGGTGTCTTCGATCTCCTCGCAGCCCGCGACCACGTAGTCGCCCTCGGATGTCACGACCACGGCCTGGGCCGAGGTGTTGCCGGCCACGCCCCAGTTGATGGCCCAGAGCCGTTCGCCGAACAAGTCCGTCTTGAGGAGGTACGCGTCGCTTTGGAGCACGTCCTTGATGCTGATGGCGTCGAGCGACTCCCAGCCGCATGCGATGTAGCCACCGTCCGGCGTGGCCTCGATGTCGTACAGGGCCTCCCAGGAAAACGTAAGCCCACCCGCCTTGAAGCCAGAGCCGGGCATTTCGTCATAGAACTCCGCGAACGTCACCAGCGGCCAGAACCACGCCGTGACGGGCACGACGTCGGTGCCGCAGTTCGAGGTGAACCGGATGCTGGACGTATTCCGGCCGTACGACATGTCCTTGGTGCTGGGGTGCGTCACCTCGACTTCGACTGCGCCCGGGCCGTCGCCCGAGGCGGGGTTCACGGACAGCCAACTCGCGCCCGGCGTGGCCTGCCAGGTCAGCGTACCGCCGCTCTCGCACAGATCGCTCACGTTGAGCGTGGCGGTGGTCTGTGTCCCGTCGAGTTCGAGCGCCTTGGGGTATACCCAGAGCACACAGCACAGGCTCGGGCACCCGATAAGCCCCACGGCCGCCGCTGCGAGCAGCGTCACATACACCGATACGCGACTTCCGTTTGGATGATCCGCTCCGCGCATACGTAGTCCCCTCCCTCCTGAATCCCACCGGGCTGCCATGACAAGCGCGCCCCCATGGTATCATGGACGCCGGGAGAAGTCCTGTGGCTCGTGTCCGCCGGGGCGCGAGCCGTTTTATTCCGCTCCCTCACCGTGCTAGGATGCCTGTCCGGGGAGCGCGAATCGAGGAGGCCGAGCGGCCTGCGCGGCAGTAGACTCCGGTTCGACACGAAGGAGTATCGACGATGCTGAAACCGGTGATAGACAACCCATGGGTGCGGGCCTTGGCCCTTTCTCTCGCCGTCGTGCTGGTGCTGTTCCTTGCGTATCTGTTGAGCCCGGTGCTGATTCCGCTGTTCCTGGCCTTTACAGCCGCCTACCTGCTCGATCCGGTGGTCGACTTTTTCGAGCGCCGCCGTATCCCGCGCGGCGTCACCATCTCGGCCCTCGCCGTGCTGGGCGTCGTGTTGTTGCTCGGGATCCCGCTGATCCTGGTGCCGAGCATTATCTCGGAGTCCGAGGAACTGGCCAAGGCGGGCGCCCGCAAGGCCCGGTTCGAGGGATGGCTGGACAAGGGCCTCGATGCACTCCCCCTGGACTGGCTCCTCGAAGAGATGGGTGCGACACCGCCCGAGGGCGGCCCCGAAGGCGAGCCCATCGATCGGCGCGCGCTGCTTGCCGAAGAGGTTGGCAAATGGGTGAAGCAGAACGCCGTCCAGGTGCTCAGGGCGAACGCAAAGCAACTCGCGGGGTTCGGGCAGAAGGCCGGCACCACGGTGGCCGGGTTGATCGCATCGGCGGGGCGGGCGCTTGTGAGTACGCTGGTGTTCTTCGCCAATTTCGCCCTGTTCGCCTTTGTTGCCGGCTATCTGTTGAAGGATTTCGACGGGTTGATCGAGGGCGCCAAGAAGCTGATTCCGCCCCGTTACGCGCCGAAAGTCTATGAGATCTTCCGCAAGATCGACAGCCAACTTCGCTGTTTCCTGCGCGGGCAACTCACGGTGGGCCTGTGCCTCGGCGCGATGTACGCCCTCGGTTTCCTGATCGCCGGCACGCCGTTCTGGTATCTGGTGGCGGCGTTCGGCGTGGTGGCGTGCTTCGTGCCGTATCTGGGTGTCGTGCTCACGGCGGGACTGGCCATCTTCCTGACGTTGCTCGAACACAGCCTGGACTGGCAACTGGTGGTGGTCATTCTGACGGTGGCCGTTGCCCAGGCCCTCGAGGGCAACGTGCTTACCCCGCGGATCGTGGGCAACCAGGTGGGGCTGAATCCGGTGTGGGTGATTCTGGCCGTGCTCGTGTTCGGCAATTACCTCGGATTCCTGGGCCTGCTGCTCGCCGTGCCCATGGCGGCTACGCTCAAGGTGCTCGTCGTCGAGGGGGTCGAGTACTACAGGCGTTCGCCCGTGTTTGCCGGCGCGTCCGGCACGGGGGCGGGTTCCGGCGAGGGAGCCGGTTCTGGCGAGGGCGACGGCGGCTCCTGAGCCGCGCCGGCAGGGAGCCCCGCCGGCTTGCGGAAGCGCCGGACGATCAGATCGCCGATGCCGAAGAGGCAGTAGGCGCCGGTCAGGGGGAATAGCACAATCGCGGGCGAGTACTCGCTGGCGTTGTGGAAGACGGCGATGAACACGCCGAATACGACGAGCATGCGGAAGGCGTTGCGGGGCGCGAAGATGAGCTTCTTCATCTTATCCTTGGGATAGTGGAGGTTGCTCACCATGAGGTACGCCAGGAACAAGGTCAACGGGCTCAACACCCAGCAGGCCACCTGCAATTCGATGTAGTGGGTGAAGAGGACGAAGGTGGCGATCGTGGAAGCGGCGCCGGGGATGGGGAGCCCGATGAAGTAATCGCGGATCTCGCTCTGGTAGACGTTGAAGCGGGCGAGCCGCAGGGCGCCGCAGATGACATAGACGATGGCCATGACGGCGCCCGTCCGGCCCCCGAGGGAGCCGCCCATCCGCTCCTCGGCCAGATAGGCCGTGTAGATGAGCACGGCGGGTGCGGCCCCGAACGAGACGAGATCGGCCAAGCTGTCCAGTTGCTTGCCGAATTCCGACACCGACTTCGTCAGCTTGGCCACGGTGCCATCGAGCATGTCGAACACGAGCGCGCCCAGGATGAAGTGGGCCGCCTTCTCGAAATCCTGATCGATGGCGGCGAAGATGCTCGCGATGCCGCAGTACAATCCAGCCGTGGTGAGGGCGCTGGCGAGCACGTTGATCGGCCGGCGCCGCCCGCTGCGGCGTCTACGCGTCTTTCGGAGGGAGATCTTCTTCATGGGAACCGCGCCACCACCGTCGAGCCGGCACGCACCTTGTCCTTGAGGTTCACGCAGAACTCGGTGCCGGGTGGGAGGTAGAGTTCCGTACGCGATCCCAGCTTGATCATGCCGAACTTCTGCCCCTTCTCGAGCCGCGCGCCCACGCCGCACCGGCACACGATGCGCCGGGCCACCGCGCCCGAGATCTGCCGGACGGTAACCGGGCCGTGCCCGGTGGCCATCCGCACCGCGTTGGATTCATTGCATTCCGAGGTCTCCGCCTTCATGGCGTTCTTGAACTTGCCCGGCCGGTAGGACACGTCCACCACCTCGCCCTCGACGGGGGCCCGGTTGATGTGCACGTCCAATACCGACAGGAAAATCGAGAGGCGGCGGCACGGGCCGTCGTAATGGGGGGTGTCTTCGAGGTCTTCGAGGCCGACCACGGCCCCGTCGGCGGGCGCCACGGCCTCGTTCGGCTCTGCGGCCACGCGCCGGACGGGATCGCGAAAGAAGTAGAGCGAAAACAAGCCGAGGGCGAGCAGGAACAGCGGCACGGCCACGACGGGGTGCGGCCAGACGGCCGCGGCACCGGCCGCGCCCACCGCCAGACACGGCAGGTAGACAGGCAACCCTTCCCGCCAGGCACTGAACGGCTTCTTCACATCAAGTTCCTTTCCTGCAGGCTCACGTACCGCCCATCGCCGAAGATCAGGTGATCGAGCAGCCGGACACCGAGCACTTCGGCGGCCTCGACGAGTCGGCCGGTGAGGGCCAAGTCGTCGCGGCTCGGTTCGGGGTCGCCGCTCGGGTGATTGTGACACACGATCACGGCCCCGGCCCCTTCGCGCACCGCCTGCCGGAACACGTCGCGCGGCGGCGCAGGCGTCGCGTCCAGGCTCCCCGAGGACACGTCGACGATCTTGAGGACCTCGTTCTTCGCGTTGAGGAGCAGGGCTTTGAACGTCTCCGTCTCGCAATGCTTGAACCGCGGCATGAGGAGCGCGGCCACGTCGGCCGCGTCCTTGATCCGGGCCCGTTCCTCGTCCGTATGGGCGGCGAGCCGCATGCCCAGTTCTAGAGCCGCCTTGATCTCGACGGCCTTGGCCGTACCGAGCCCTTTCACCTGGCACAACTCCTCGACGGACGCCCGCGCCAGGCCCCGCAGGTTCGCGAAGTGATTCAGGACGCGATCCGCCAGGGCCACCGCCCCCAGTTCCCGCGTGCCGGTGCGAAACAGCACCGCGATCAACTCGGCGTCGCGCAGGGCCTCTGCGCCGAGCCGAACCAGCCGCTCCCGGGGACGATCCTCGGGGGGCAGCTCGCGCACCGCCGTGGAATAAGGCCGGTCTGTCATTGCTCTCGTTTCCGGGCGACCACCACCCGCGGAATCCCCGCCAGGTCGTTGCGCACGTCGATACCTTCGTAATTGTTCTCCACCAGGAGCTTGCGCACCGGCTCATATTGCCCCATTCCAATCTCGAACGCAAGCAGGCCGCCCGGCCGGAGGTAGGCGACCGCCTCGAACACGAGGCGCCGGATCACGCCCAGGCCGTCCGGGCCGGCCAGCAACGCCTCCGGATCCTCGTGTAGCCGGATCACCGGAGACAGGCCGGCCCAGTCGCCATCCTGGATGTAGGGCGGGTTCGAGCAGATCGCGTCGAAGGGCGCCTCCTCCGCGTCGAGCGCCTCGAATAGATCCCCCTGAAGGAACCGCATACGATCCACCGTGCCGAGCCGTGTCGCGTTGGCCTGGGCGAGGCGGAGCGACGCCGGATTCACGTCCGTGGCCACGACGTGGCAGGACGGGGCGTTCCGCGCGATGGCCACGGCTACGCAGCCCGTGCCTGTGCCGATATCGAGCACGCGGGCCGGGGCGCAGCCGAGGAAGGACAGCACCGCCTCGACCAGATGCTCGGTTTCTGGGCGCGGCACGAGGATGGGCGGCTCGACGGCGAAGGTGAGCGAGAAGAATTCCCACTCGCCCACGATGTAGGCGATGGGTTCGCACGCCAGGCGGCGGGCCACGAGTTCGTCGAATCCGGGCGCGTCGTCCGCGTCCTTGAGCCGGGCGAGGACCTGGGATCGGCTGATGCCGAGGGCGTAGGCGAGCAGGATCTCGGCGTCGATGCGCGGCGTCTGGGTGATCGGGGCGAGGAGGTCGGCAGCGGCGGCCAGCCGGTTACCCAGCGTCGCCATTGCTTAGCTTCGCCGCCCGATCCGCGGCCACCAACGCGTCCACGATGTCCTGGATGTCGCCTTCCATAGCCCCATCGAGGCGATGAATCGTGAGATTGATGCGGTGGTCCGTGAGGCGGTTCTGGGGGAAGTTGTAGGTGCGGATCCGCTCGCTGCGGTCGCCTGAGCCCACCTGGCTGCGCCGATCGGCCGAGCGTTGGGCGGCCTCCTCCTCCTGTTTGCGCGCGAGGAGTCGTGCCCGGAGCACGGCCAAGGCCTTGGCCTTGTTTTTGTGCTGGGACTTCTCGTCCTGGCAGGTGACCACCATGCCGGTGGGTTCGTGGGTGACGCGCACGGCGGAGTCCGTGGTATTCACGCTCTGGCCGCCGGGCCCCGAACTGCGGTATACGTCGAAATGGAGGTCGCCGGGGTCGATCTCGATGTCGACTTCCTCGGCCTCGGGCAACACCGCCACGGTGACGGCCGAGGTGTGGATCCGGCCCTGCGACTCCGTTTCCGGCACCCGCTGAACCCGGTGAACGCCCCCCTCGAACTTCAGTTGGCTGTACACCTTGTCGCCGGCCACGCGGAAACTGATTTCCTTGAAGCCCCCCATGGCGCTCGGATGCGAGCCCATGACCTCGACCTTCCATCCCTTGAGTTCCGCAAACCGGCAGTACATCCGGTAGAGGTCGGCAGCGAACAGGGCGGCCTCCTCTCCCCCGGTTCCGGCCCGGATCTCCATGATCGTGTTCTTCTCGTCATTGGGATCCTTCGGAAGGAGGAGGACTTTCAGCTCCGTTTCGAGCTCTTCGAGGGCCTGTTCGGCCTCACGGCGTTCCTGTTCGGCCAACTCGCGCAGTTCGGCGTCGTGTTCGTCCCGCAGGATGTGTTCCGCCTCGCGGGCGCGAGTTTCGTCCTTCTGGTAGGCACGGAAACACCCGACTACGTCCGAAATGGCGGACTGGGCTTTGGCCAGTTCGCGGTACTTGCGGGGGTCGGCGGCCACCTCCTGGGTGCCCATCTCCCGCGAAAGACGCTCGTGCTCCTCGGTCAACGCGAGGAGCCTGTCGTACATCAGCCGCTCCATGCAGGATCAACTCTTCCGGCCGTACTTCCGGTTGAAGCGATCCACGCGGCCTTCGCTATCCACGAACTTCTGCTTCCCCGTGAAGAACGGATGACAGGCCGAACAGATTTCCACGTTGATCGTCGGCTTTGTTGAGCGCGTCTCGAAGGTGTTGCCGCACGCGCACGAGACTTTCGCCTTCACATACTCGGGATGGATGCCCTTCTTCACCGAATCTCTCCTACCGGACCGCCGTTGATCGGCGGTAACTTGCTGGAAAACACATACTTTGGACAACCGGGAGACTATACCACACGGCCGCATGCCGGCGCAAACCAGCCCATCCGCAGGGGTCAGGGCAGGGGGCGCTCCTTGCCCGCATACAGGAGGATCGTGTCCGGGCGGCCTTCGGGCATGGCCACCGCGACTTGGCCCGCGTCGCGCGCCAAGGGCCGGCCTGCGAACACGTCGGCCACCAGTTCCACCGGGCCGGGCAGCCGGATCTGCCTCGTTCCGCCAGTGCGGGAATACAGGCCCAGGAAGGGGCCGCACGCGAAGAACGGCTCGCCGCCGTCCGTGTAGAGGTGGACGCCCGCGCGGGCGTACAGCCACCGCAACCACGGCACGGTGAGCCCCGGGCACGCGACAAACAGGGTTTGGTGCGTGCCCGTCTCGCGTCCGGCCACGGCCACGCCCTCGCCGTCGTTGGCGAACCCGAGGGCGACAGCATTGGGATCGGCCACGGTGACGAGGGGCCGGCAGGCGTCGCCCGTCCAGTCGAGGCCGGCTCCGTCCGCGTCCAGCGTCACGCGTTCGAGGGCGGCGGCCTCATCCACGGCGAAGGCGAGTCCTGTCAGCGCGCGGGCGCGCTCTGCGTCGAGGCCTGTCCGGGTGAGCAGGCCGGGCGCGTGCAGGAACGCGACGGTGCGGGCTCCCGCACAGAGGGTGTCGCGTGTTGCGGCGAGTTCGGCGTCGGTGACGGCGTAGGCGTTGGCCACGATGGCGAGCTTGCACCGGGACAGATCGGCCCGCTCGATGTCGGACATGAGATAGAGGCTCCAGGGGGCGCCGGCCGCGTCCAGTTCCCAGAACAGCGTGCGGGCCAGGGCCCTCATGGCCGGGTTCGCGTTGGACAGAAGGGGGACGGCCGATTCACTCACGAACACGGCCACCTCGGCGCGGCTGTGCCGGCCGGCCTCATGGGCGAATCGGTCGAGCGTCTCGAGCCGCTTCACGGTGGCCATGAACTCCTCGTCCTGATACCAGCCCAGCACGAAATCGAAGAAGTAGTAGCTGCTCCCCTTCGAGAGGTTGTTGATGAAATCGCGTTTCGCGACGGCGATGGACTCGGTGAGGCCGGCCGTGGTGCCGTACTGCCGGTTGCCCTCGCCGGATCGGTGCGTCCGCTGATCGTTTTCGGAGTCCCAGAACTTGCCGTGGAGCGGGAGTGAACTGAATGCCCCGTTCAACGTAGCGTTGCGCAAGCGATCGGAATACGGATACGGGCCGCCCAGGAAATCGATCCAAGGCGATTCGAGCAGCCGGGCGAGGGCGTAATGCCCTGAATCCTGGAAATGATAGGGCCCCGCGCCCAGGTGGCCGGCATAGTAACCGTAGTAACTGCCCGTGAGACACCGGCCCGCCGTGGCTTTCTTGACGGACTTGGCGAAGTGCTCGATGGTGTCCGCCGTGTACTCCTGCCAGAACGTGTAGTAGTCGGCCGCCTGCGTGTGGGCGGGCATGGCGCGTGCCACGGCGCCATCGGGATCGAGCCGGGCGTCGCGGGCCGGCACGACGTCGTCCGGAAAGCGGGCCGCGGCATCGCCCCAGGCCGCATGCAGCGCCTCGACGCCTCCGTAGCGGGCTTCCAGCCAGTCGGCGAACGCGCGCTGCATCGGGGGCGAGTAGTCCGGGAACGACTTCTCGTGGTATCCCCAATTGTTCCATTCGCCGCAGTTGCCATAGGCGAGGCGGACGCCCGCCAGGCGATCGGCCAAGGGCGACTGGCCGATGCGGCGCAAGGTGGCTTCGAGAATCTCGCTCGCGCGCCTGCGCCACGTCGGCGAGGCATAGGAGGCCTGGAGAAGATGGCCCGGTGTGTTGCGCAGTTCCCGGCCGCCCGTGTCCAGGGCGATCGCCTCGCCCGGGTATCGATCGAGCCACCACGCGGGCACGTAGAGGTGCCACCGGAGCAGGAACCGGGCCTCGGCCGCCTGGGCCATGATGCGGAGCACGGCGCGCTCGATATAGCCGTAGCAGGCCTCCACGTCGAACGTGTCGTCTTCACGCCAGAATGCCTGCGGAGTCATCAGGATGTTGAAGTGCTTCACCCCGGCTTCGGCGAACTGGCGAACGGCCCCGGGCAGAAATCGGTTGCCCATATGGGCCACCACTCCCATCAGGCTTCCGCACGGCTCGCCATCGACGAAGGGCACCGATGCCCCGCCCACGACGCGCACTTCGCATTTCGGGAATGTGTACGCCCGGCGCGGGTGGTAGGCGGCGAGGCGTACGGTGGCGATGGCACGGCCGGCCCGGGCGAGTTCGATGTCGACGCGTTGTGCCGAAAACCGGGGCCGGCGTTTCCGCACGAGGCCGTCGAGCGCAGTCGAATCGAAGGCAACCGTCAGGCCCTCCGCGTCCGCTTCGGCCGCGACTTCGAGCGTCCGGGCGCGGCGCCCGTGTTCGCCGGACACGCGCGCGTCGAGGAGGCCGGGCGACTCGACGGCGTCGATGGGCAGGCGGATGTGGAACGGGCTCCCGGCCGCCACCAGGGCCTGGCCCACCCACAGGCCGTCGTCGACCACCGGCACCGTGCAGATGCCGGCGTCGGCGGTGCCGGGAGTGCTGTGGGCGGCGCGTGCCGCGGCCTCGCAGGCCAGCGCGCCCGATGCGGCCGCGCCGAGGAACGCGCGCCGCGACAAGTCCTGCCGGGTTGAGGGGTTGTTCATGGGCGGCCTTTGAATCATCTACTGCGGCGGGCCCCGGTGATTCGGGCCGGCCGGCGGTTAGTTCGCTTCGCCGGTGTCTTTCGCCGGTTTCAGCGGCTCGACGCCGTATTCGGCGAGTACCTCCAAGCATGTGTCGAGTTTGTCCGTGAGGAGGTAGTCGACGCCGGCGTCGATGAGGACGCGCATGGTGTCCGGCTCGTTCGCGACGAAGTAGTTCACCACGACGCCTTGGGCGTGCAGCGTATCGACTACTTCCTTAAGCCCGTCCAGGTTCTTCAGGAGTTGGATGAACTCGGCGCCGGACTCGATGGTGTCGGCCACGTAGTGCAGGCGGTCGCCCGACTGGCGCGACATGTTGCAGATCTTGATTTCGGGGGCGATCTGCCTGGCCACCTCGGCCTGTTCGAGCGAGCAGGCCAGGAAACAGTGGTCGAGGCGCTCCATTTCGACGAGGATCGTGGCGGCGCGTTCGGCGACGCCGGGCGCGTTCTTGAGGTGAACGTTGCACAGAACCGTATGCGGGATGACGTCGAGCGTTTCACGCAGTGTTGGCACGCGCGTGCCGGCGAACTCCGCATCGAACCACGTGCCCGCGTCAAGGGCGCGGATCTCGTCGAAGGTGAGGTCGGCCACGGCGCCGGTGCCATCCGTCGTGCGATCCACCTTGCCGTCGTGGATGATCACGTCGTGTCCATCCTTGGTGAGATGCACGTCGAACTCGATCATGTGGGCGCCCTTCTTCACTGCGGACACGAAGGCGGGCACCGTGTTCTCCGGCGCGCAGGTTTTGTCGCCCCGGTGTGCGCACGCCCGCGCGTTTGTGGCCGGTTCGGCGCTCGTGCACATCAGCATGGTGGTCAGAAGAATGCCCATCGTGAGATGACTCCTCGAAGTGGTTTGAGGCACGGCGGCTGGAGGCCCCGGACGCCCCTATTGCGCGGGCACGACGGCCGGCTTGCCGGACTCGTCTTCGTACTTCTGGCCCTCGCGCATGCACTGGATCCGGGCCTCGAAGAAGATACGCTGGATGGCGGACAGGGACTTGCCGGGGAAGTGCCCGTCGTGCTGGATGGCTTCGTAGATGCGCCAGCGATCATCGTTCTCGCTGAACACGATCATGGCGTCCCGGTTCCGCCCCTTGCGCGTGCCGAACTTCTTGTACTCCCCACTGCGGATCACGTAGAGAAGCCCGTCCCGCCGTTCCCAGGCATGGCCGGTGTCGAGCAGGGCACTCACCAACTCGGCCCGGGCCGCCCGCGTTCGAATGGCCTGCCGCATGGTGTCCGAACTGACTACGATCCCGTCGCGATCGGCGATCTCCGGCGTCCGATTCCCGTCCTGGATCGCCTTCTCGATCTCGAGCGCCACCTCGCGCAGGCTGTCCACCGGCAGCGCCGCATAGTGCGGCTTCGTCTTGGCGAACACGTGACAGCCCGCCAGCGACGCCACAAGCAGTACGATGCCTAGCTGTTTCACTCTCCGCTCCCTTCGGCCGTTCCGACGACAACCTGGTTCTTTCCGTTCCGTTTCGCCTGGTATAACGCGCTGTCGGCCACGCGGATCAGCGCCTCGCAGTCCAGCATGGCCTCGTGTTCGAGAACCGCCACCCCCATGCTCACCGTGACGCGTACGTCCGCCGGCAGCCCCTTGTACGGGCTCCGGCACAATTCCTCGAGGAGCCGGTGGGCCTGCACCTCGGCGCCTTCCCGGCCCGTCTGTGGCATGATGATCGTGAATTCTTCGCCGCCGTACCGCGCGGCCATGTCGCTGCGGCGGATGATCTTCATGGTGCGCGCGGCCATCTCCTGGAGCACCTGATCGCCCACGAGGTGGCCATAGGTGTCGTTGAGCTGCTTGAAATCGTCGATATCGAAGATCATGCACGAGAGCGGGAGGTTGTAGCGCCGGGCGCGCTCGAACTCTTCATCGAGGCGCTCGCGGAAATGGCGGTGATTGAACAGGCCCGTCAGCCCGTCCGTGATGGCCAGGAATTCGAGGCGTTCGTTGGCCCGCTGGATCGATTCGAACAGGTGGGCGCGTTCGAGGGCGTTCGACGCGGCCTCGGCCACGATCTCGCAGAAGCTGACCTCGCGTTGCGTGAACGGCCGTGCCCCGCGCGCCGCCCGCAGGAACAGGGAACCCACGTTCGGATCGAGCAGGACAATCGGGATCACCATGACGGAGCGGATGTCCGTGTTGCGCAGATCCTCCGAGAACTGGCGCGTCAACGGATCGTGGAATACGTCTTTGATGATGACGCGGCTCAACGTATCCACGGCGCGGCGGACTTCGGGATACTTGGCGAGGTCGATGCGCAGGTCGCGGATCCGCTCGTTATCGTGCGAGGCCAGGACATGGGCCACGTTCTCGCCGCCCCAAATGCGGACGACGGAGCACCGGCTCATCTCGACCACCTGGGCGATCTTCTCGACGAACACGAAGAGCACGTCGTGGGAGCGGCGTTTGGCCGAGATGGCCTTGAGGATCTCGAGTACGGACATGAGGTCATGTTTGTCGACGGCCACGTCGTCCTGTTCGGCGGGGAACTGCCCGGCATGGAGCGTCATCAGGTGGTTCGTGTAACACAGGGCTTTGTCGATGGCCTCGTACGAGAGGGCGGGCAACTCGGAGGGCGCTGCCGCGGCCCCTTCGAGCAAACCCTTGGCGATCTCGCGCACGTACGTCGGCTGGCTCGTCCAGCCGCCGCGGAACCCCGTCCGGCGATCGGCCACCGCCAGGAAGGCGGTGCTGCGCTCCGGCGACAGGGCCAGGAAGAAGCGATCATGTTCGCCCACCCGCTCCGAGGCGACGTCGCCCGTCACGTTCGAGGCGTCCTGCCAGGCTTCCGGCCGGGCGCCGAACACCCAGATCCGCTCCGCCACCGACGGCAGATCGCTGCCCGACTCGAGGAACTCCGCCGTCTCGGAATCGACGGCCACGAGCAGGCCCGCCTCGGATTCGCGCAGCATGTTTTCTGCCGCGTCGTTGACGAGCAGATAGTAGACGGCCGGATCGTGAAGGGGAACCAGGAGCGAATGGGCCGGATGGGTTCCGGCTTGGCCCCCATTGAGGGCCGTCTGAACCAGACTATCGGACATCACTACTTCCTTCTTGGTGTCGCGTGGGAACGGCTCGCACGGGCTCCCTCCATCATCCATTCGGCCTTCCTGCGCTCCGCGGTGCTGGAGATCCCGAAGATCGCTGGACAGGCCGGCGGGACTGCCATCTCCTTCAGTTCGAGGCGTCGGGCTGGAACACGTCGACAATGTCAACCGGGGTGGAGCGTACCACGAGGTCGTACAGTTCTTCCACTTCCTCCATCACCATGCGGGCGCAGCCGTGGGATGAGTACTGGCCGACGGTGCCGGGATCCGTCGTCCCGTGGATGCCGAGGTCGCCGGGAAGGCCCTCTGCCAGCGGCTCGAGCGGCATCCAGCGCGTGCCGAGTTCGTTCCGCGGATCCCCCGGAGGAATGGGCCCTGCCCCGGGCTTATACCAGGTCGGATCCTTCTGTTTCGTGCCGATCTTGTAGCTGCCGGGCGTGGTTTCGTGGCCCGGCATGCCCAAGCCCACGCGGTAGCACTTGAACAGGCCGTCCTTGTCCAGCAGGAAGAGGCGGCACTTGGAGCGTTCGATGACAATCCGGAATTCTTTGGGCGTGTACTTGAGGCGTTGGTTGAGCCGGAGCGTGCTTTCCTGCGTCATGCCGTTGGCCCGCATCAACAACCCCTGCGTGGTGTTGAGCTTCACGCCGATGTTCGTCAGGTTGTCGCCCTTCTCGACGACATACGCTTTGCTCTCCGGCGTCTCCGCGGGCGAGAACAGCAGCGCTACGTTCGCCTTGCCCAGCGCCTCCAAGGCGTCCTGCCAGGCCGGCGAATCCCACGCCGCGTCTTCCACCGCCTGCCGGTAAAGCTCGCGGGCGCCCCAGAGGTCGCCGTCCCGTTCCTTCTGCCGGCCGAGGCCCGTGAGTGCCGGGGCGCGGAGTTCCGACGGCGCGCTGGCCTGCACCTCCTCGTACACGCCCACTGCGTCGGGCACCCGGCCCTGCTGTTCGAGCAGGCGCGCATAGGCCAAGGCGGCCTTGGGATGCTCGGGGCTGTTCGGGAACTCATTGGCCGCGCGTTCGAGGCAATCGAGCGCCGCGGGGATGTCGCCGGCCTTCTCTTCGATGTCCGCCAGCAGCAGCAGCGCCTCGACGACAATGGCGTCGTCTTTCACCCGCGCCACGATGGGCCGGAGCACCTCGCGCGCCTCGGCCGTGCGCCCTTCCTCGATGTACGTGCGGGCCATGTCCAGGCTCTCAGGCGCCTTGGCCGTGGTCGCGCCCCCGATGTATTCGTCGTTGAACCACCGGGCGCCCCGCCACACGCCGTAGCCGGCGGCGCCGATGGCCAGGATGATGATGATGATCTTGGTGAGGCTGGGGTCGTCCTTGCGTGCAGACATGATCAGATGCGTGACTCCGACATGCGGGTGAGATCCAACAGCATTTCCGTGACGGATTGATAGCGCCGCTCCGGTT
This sequence comes from Candidatus Hydrogenedentota bacterium, assembly GCA_016934125.1. Lineage (GTDB taxonomy): Bacteria > Hydrogenedentota > Hydrogenedentia > Hydrogenedentales > SLHB01 > JAFGTL01. Next base: position 814 of record JAFGTL010000018.1, on the reverse strand, counting down.
TCCGGCGCAGCGCCTTGAGGATAATCCGATCCAGTTGCGGCGGGATCTGCGGGTTGTGTTTAGACGGCGGCTCGAATTTGTAGCGGCTGCTACGCAACTGGCGCATGATCTCGTTCGAATCCTTCCCGTTACAGGGATGGGTTCCGGCGAACAACTCGTACATGGTGATCCCGTATGAGAAGATATCCGAACGGGCGTCCAGGCTCTTCTTGGCAAGCTGCTCCGGCGACATGTACCGCCGCGTGCCGCCGCCCCCCTCCCGGATCCAGCGCGTCCGCCATGTCGCGCTCGATTTCGACAGCCCGAAGTCCACGATCTTCACTTGGGCCAGATCCCGCGAGAATAGGAAGTTCTCCGGCTTGATGTCCCGGTGAACGATGCCGTTTTGGTGCAGGAAGTCGAGTCCGTGGGCGAGCCGGATGCAGAGCTGGGTCATCTGCGACATGGACAAGTCCCGCTCGACAATGTGTTTACGCAGATTGTGCCCGTCCACAAACTCCATCAAGAGGCAGCGGCGGATGTTCCCTTGGGCGTCTTCCTGTTCGATGAGTTTGTCGTGCATCCGGATGATGCACTCGTGCTGGAGCGCGGCTGCAATGAGGATCTCACGGCCCAGGTAATCGCGTTTGCGCCGCTTCTTGTCGACGTCGTAGCGTCGATCCAGGACTTTGATCGCGATCGTTCGATCCCGGGCGGGATCGATGGCCTTGTACACCGTCCCCATCCCGCCGGTTCCCACCGGCGCCACGATCCGGTAAGGCCCTACGTGCGATAGCTCGAGTGTCGACTCGGAATCGCCCGTTGGCCTGTCTGT
>JAFGTL010000291.1 GCA_016934125.1 Candidatus Hydrogenedentota bacterium | reverse complement strand
TACCTGTTCACCGAGGATGAACTCGCCGCCGTTGAGATGCCGTCGATGTTGATGTTTGGCGAACGCGAGAAGAGCCAAACCCGCGGCGCCGCCACCATGGGCGCACTCACCGAGAAGATCTACGGCGCCCTGTCGCCGCCGAAATGCCTGCTCGAGATCCGCCGCGCCCATCACTTCTCCTTCAGCAGCGCCCTCACCGACGGCTGGGCCGGCTGGTTTCTGAGCGGCACGGACGCCCAATACGCCGTCATCCGGCGATACGCCGTCGCCTTCCTCGAACGGCATGTCGCCCTGCAACAGCCGGGTGCCTCGCCCGTGCTCGATGCCCGGGATCCCCTCCTCACCCGCTACCTCAGGGAGCCCGGGCCACTGGAATAGGCGCCGCGCGTTGCTTTTCGCGCCGCGGCGGCCTATCCTGCCCACCGAGGGGGTTTCCCATGAACAAGCCGAACATCGTCTACATCCTGGCCGATGACATGGGCTACGGCGACATGGGGTGCAACAACCCCGAGTCGAAGATCCCGACGCCCAACCTCGACGCGCTCGCGGGCCAGGGCGTACGGTTCACCGACGCCCATGCGCCGTCGAGCGTGTGCACGCCCACCCGCTACACCATCCTTACCGGCCGCTATTGCTGGCGCACGCGCCTCAAGCAGGCCGTGCTCTGGCCGTGGGATCCGGCGCTGATCGAACCGGATCGGTTCACGGTGGCCGATCTGTTGCGCGCGAACGGTTACCGGACGGCCTGCATCGGCAAGTGGCACCTCGGTTGGGACTGGGCCACCAAGGATGGCGCGCCCGCCAACCAGGGCACCGAGTACGGCGTGTACGATCAGGACGTGCGCGACAAGCTGAGCGCCAACATCGATTTCACCAAACCCATGCGGGGCGGCCCGATCGATTGCGGGTTCGACTACTATTTCGGCGACGATGTGCCCAATTTCCCGCCCTACACCTGGTTCGAGAACGATCGCGTCGCCACCCTGCCCACCGAACCGAAACCGGATGACATGTTCGGCCACCGGGGGCCTGCCGCGCCCGGCTGGCAGCTCGAGGCCGTCATGCCCGAGATCACCCGCCGTGCCGTCCGCTACATCGACGAGTCCGGCGACGCCCCCTTCTTCCTCTATTTCCCCCTGACGGCCCCCCACATGCCCATCGTGCCCACCGCCGAGTTCCGCGGCCGCAGCCAGGCGGGCGAATACGGCGACTACGTGTGCGAGGTGGACTGGGCCGTCGGCCAGGTTATCGAGGCCCTCGAACGGCGCGGCATCGCCGACAACACGCTCGTCATCTTCACGAGCGATAACGGCCCCGAGCACATCGCCTACCCGCGGATCCGCGAGCACGGCCATTACAGCATGGCCCATTTCCGCGGCATCAAACGGGACACCTGGGAAGGCGGCCACCGCGTGCCCTTCATCGCCCGCTGGCCGGGCGTCGCCCCGGCCGGCGCCGAGTGCGACGCCCTCACCACGCACGGCGATTTCATGGCCACCTGCGCCGATCTGCTCGGCGCGGAACTCCCCGCCGGCGCCGCGGAAGACAGCGTGTCCATGCTCCCCTTGTTCAAGGACGGTCTCGACAGCGGGCCCGTCCGGACGTTCGCCGTCCACCACAGTTGCTCGGGCCGGTTCGCCATCCGCAAAGGCGACTGGGTGTTCATCGATGCGCCGAGCGGCGACGACAACCGCGAGCCGGCCTGGTTCAAGAAGGAACGGGGCTACGCCGCCCACGATTTCCCCGGCGAACTGTTCAATCTCAAGGACGACATCGCGGAGCGCGTAAACCGTTACGGCGAAAGGCCCGAAGTCGTCGCCGAGTTACTCGAATTGCTCTCCCGGGTGAAGGCCGGCCACGGGCCCAGCCCCGCGCCCCCGGCCGACGGCATCCCGCTCTCGGAATGAGGCCGCCGGTGAAGCTTGCACGCAAAGGAACGCCATGAACGAGCATGATCCCGCCATCCTCGACTACCTCGGGCGCCTGTACGGCGAAGATCGCCGCGCCTTCGCCTTCGGCGGCCGCACCCGCGGCGAGTTCACCCAGTGGCTCGCGGCCGCACGCCCCCGCCTGCGCGAACTCGTCGGCCTGGGCCGGATCGAGGCCAGCCTCGGCGGGTTCCAGCCATCCGTGTCGTTGGGCGACGCCGAAGATCTCGGCGCCTACACCCGATCGCGCGGCATGCTCCACACCGAACCCGGCTTCGACGTGCCCTTCTGGTATCTCGAACCGAACGGCCCCGGGCCCCATCCCCTCGCCCTGTTCCCCCACGGCCACTACGCCGACCACGGGCTCGATAAGGCCGTCGGCATCGCTCAGGACGAGGCCGATCGCATCCGGATCGCCGAGCAGGATCGCGACGTGGCCGTCCAGGCCGTCGAACGCGGCTTCGCCGCCATCGCCCCGGCCACGCGCGGGTTCCCGCCCGCCTGCATCCCCGATGTCACGGAACGGCACGGCGGCCGGAACTGCCGGAGCCACCTGCTCCACGCCCTCCTGGCCGGCCGCACCGTCATCGGCGAGCGCGTCTGGGATCTCGAACGCCTCATCGACTGGGCCGCGGCCCGGCCCGGCATCGACGCGTCCACCATCCTCGTGATGGGCAACTCAGGCGGCGGTGTGGCCACGCTGTACGCGGCCGCGTGCGATGAACGCGTGTCCGTGGCCGTGGCGAGCTGCTCCTTCTGCACCTACGTCGGCCGGAACGGCGTCATCCACCATTGCGACTGCAACGCCGTGCCCGGCATCCTCGAGTTCGGCGAGTTCCACGACGTGGCTGGCCTCATCGCGCCGCGCCGCCTCCTCGTCATCCACGGCCGCGAGGATTCCCTGTTCCCCGAGGAGGAAGTCGAGCGGGCCGTAGCCGGCCTCCGCCGCATCTTCGACACGGCCGAAGCGTACACCCGGTTCCAGCATCGGTATGGGGCCGGCGGACACCGGTTCTACAAAGATCTGATGTGGCCCTTCGTCCTCAACGCAACCTAGGAGGCGCGCCATGGCTATCGTCATTGTCCGGCAAACCTTGCTCTGGTGCTTTGTCATCAACACCGGCCTGCTCCTGTGGTGGTTCCTGCTCTTCGCCCTCGCCCACGACTGGGTGTACCGCTGGCACTCGAAGTGGTATAAGCTGTCCGTCGAGCAGTTTGATGCGATCCACTACGCCGGCATGGCCTTCTACAAGATCGCCATCTTCTTCTTCACCTTCGTGCCGTGGCTCGCGCTCCTGATCGCCGCGTAACGCGGGATTGCTGCTGGAAACAGCGCCGTGCCGAGTGGGACGGGCCTGATGGATATCGCCGGGAAGCTGAACGGGGCTGTGGCCGCGTTCCGGCGACGCGGACGAGATCGAACCCGTGCCGCGGGCCCAGGAGGACGGCACGGCGGAAAGGGAGGATGAAGGAAATGGGACGCGTAGCACTGATACTGTCTCTGACGGCTTTCCCGTTGTGTACAGCGGCGTCCGAGGGATCCGGCGCGAGGGAGGCGGGCGTCACGCCCGTCCGGGATGCGTTGTGGGTTTGGGGGAATCCCGAGATGACGGAGGAAGGAGGGCACGGCGCGGCCACGTTCGCCGAGGCCGGCCCCGCGGAACGGGCGAGACTCCTCGGCGTCCCCAACATCGTGATGGCCGGCTACGGCCTGCCCCGCAATGACGACGAGGCCCTGCAACTGGCGGAACGGGTGGGCCACGCGCCGCGGCTGGTGTGGGAAGTCGCCTGCGACGACGAGGACGGGGGCCCGCCGTACGCCTACGGCGAGACGGTGGCCCGCGTCGCCATGATCGCGGAGAAGTATCCCCAAACCGAGGGCGTTCTGCTCGACGACATGACGAGCCAGATGATCCCCCGCGGCTTCAAGCCGGAGCATATCCGCGGACTGAAGACGCTGCTGCTCGAATCGTGCCCGCAGGTGAAAGTGTGGGGCGTGGTCTACACCATGAACCTGGACGTGCCGGATCTCGAGGACTACATCCGGGAATTGGACGTGATTAATCTCTGGGTATGGCACGCCAAGGATCTCGCCGACTTGGAGCCGAATATCCGGCGCCTTGAAGAGGCGTTCCCGGACAAGCCGATCGTGTTGGGCCTCTATTTGTACGACTACGGCGACGGCCGCCCCATGCCCCTCGACGTGCACCGGCGCCAGTGCGCCATGGCCCTCCGGCTGCTCCAGGCAGGCCGGATCCAGGATATCGTGTTCCTCACCATCACGAATGACGAGGAGGCGGTGCGGCAAACGGCACGATGGGTTCGAGAGATTGCCGCACGGCCCTTGGGCGGCGCCGGCCCGGATCCCTTTGGCGAATCCATTCACGCGTTGACAATGGACGCGGCCAGCCGGTGGTGGTGTACGGGGGAAGCGTGGAGTGTCAATGGCGAGGGCGTCATCCGCCCGCCGAACGAGCGGAATCTGCACAGCCGGGCCTTCTACCTGGACAAGGCGTTCGGCGACTTCGAGGCCGAGTTCGAGTTCAACGGCGACTACCGCGAAACCGGCACCGGCACGGCCGGCCTCATCCTGCGCGCCCAGGATGCCAACCACTGCTATCTGGTGCATTTCCCCTGGGGCGGACAACAACTGCGCGCCAAACACTTCTGGGCCGCCGTGGCCAAGGTGGAAGGCGACGGGTATCTTCGCGGGCTCGAGGCGGCGTGGGTGCCGGGCGTGCCGAGCGAGACGGATCGGTGGTATCGGGTGCGCGTGGCTGCACAGGGTGCCGAGATCCGAGTCGACGTGGACGGGCGGACGGCGCTTTGTGTGCGCGATGCGGAGTACGAAACCGGGCGCGTCGGCCTGGCCGGCTACGGGTGGTATGCCTTCCGGAACGTGCGGATTCGGGGGAACGCGGGCGAGCCGGCCCCGTGGGATGATGCGGCTCGCGTTCCGTCGCACGCGTTCCCCATCGGATTGTCGAGTGAGAAGATGCCGAGCGCCTGCATTGCGCCGAACGGCGACGTGCTGGTGGCGGCCGGCAGCCAACTCGTCCGTTCTACGGATCGGGCCCGCACCTGGGGGCCGCCGGAACCCCTTCCCGAATCCCTCGGGCCGGTGACGGACTACGGCAACGCCATGTTCTGCGCGCCGGGCGGCCCCGTGTCGGTGATGCTGTTCACGGGCCGGAAAGACACGGGGCTCGCCGTGCCGCAGATCGCCTGGGCCGAGTCGGAAGACAACGGCAGGACGTGGTCGGAACCGGCCCCGGCGCAGGTTGCCGAGGGATGGCCGGCCGCCCCGGCAAGCCTCACGCCGTACGGGCCGGTGCTGGTGAACGGCGACGGCGCGCTCCTGCGTTTCCTGCTCGGGCGCGCGAACACGGAAGGGGAGATCTTCCCGGACGTGCGCACCTGGGGGGCTGTCCACTGCAAGGCGTACGTGATCCGGAGCGCGGATCGCGGCAGGAGCTGGACGGCGCCGATCGAGATCGATCGGCCGTCCTGGTGCAATGCCGCGCGGGGCGAGATCCCCGGCTCGCTGGATCTCACCGAACCCGCCGCGGTTGTCATGGGCGATACCGTGATGGCGGTGATCCGCCCGATCTACAGCCCGTACATGTGGCAATGCTGGTCGCACGACGGCGGGGCCACGTGGGATGCGGCCGTGCGCGCCACGTTCCCGGGCTACGCGGAATCGATGACGCGCACGACGTCCGGGGCCATCGTGTGTGCCCACCGCTATCCGCTCTATTCCGTCAACGTCAGCCGCGACGGCGGATTGAACTGGGATGCCGGCACGGTGATCGATTATCCCGTGTGGGCGATGGGCACCATGGTGGAGGTGGAGCCGGACGTGGTTTTCTGCACGTATATGAATGCCGAGCAGAGTCTCCCGCTTCTGGCGCAGCGTGTACGCGTAACACCGACGCGCATCGAGCCGATCCCAGCCGACTGAAGCCTCAACCGTGGCCGCGGGCCGATGCGATCGGCCGGCCGCGCCGCGGCGCTTGAAGACAGAGGCGGAAGAGGGTACGGTGTCGGCGGGAATCGTCAGGCATTCGCTACGCATTCGCCGCATGAAGGCCTCCTCACGGGGTGGAATAGCCTCGGGGGTCCATGGGCGTGGCCAATGTCGAGGGCAAGATGGCCTGGGAGCCGTTCGTGTTCCGCTCGCCGGACGGCACGATTGTGGCCACGACGTACATCAAATACCGCCCGGGCACCAAGAAACACTCGGTGGTGAGCGCGCGATTCACCATGGGCGAGATCGACGAGTTGTTGCGGGCCGGAAAGTGAAGGGTTGCGCGGGCCAGGACGGCCTTGTGCACAAGAGGGGACGGATTATGGCGAATGCCGTGGGCGTGTCAGCGTGTGTCGCGTTTGTCGTCATCATCGGCTCAGCGGCCGCAGCCGCGCCCGGCGATGAGAGCGGGGAGCCGCAGCAGCCCGCGAGAGCCCTGCCGGTGCCGGGCGAGGTGTTCGATTTCCAGGGCCATACCGCATTCCTGATCCGGCCGGAGGCGCCGGCCGCGGCGGCGCCGTGGGTGTGGTATGCGCCCACCCTGCCGATGTATCCGGGCCCGGAAGAGCAGTGGATGTTCGAGCGGCTCACGAAGGCCGGGATCGCCATCGCCGGGATCGACGTCGGGGAGTCGTATGGCAGCCCGAAAGGACGCGCCGTGTACACCGCGTTCTACGAGTATCTTGTCCGGAACCGCGGGCTATCGAGCACACCGTGCCTGTTGGCACGAAGCCGGGGCGGCCTGATGCACTACAACTGGGCCGTTGAACACCCGGACTCGGTGCGCGCCATCGCGGGCATCTACCCGGTGTGCGATGTCCGGAGTTATCCCGGCCTCGACACGGCCTGCGCCGCGTACGGGATGACGGCGGCGGAACTCGCCGCGCAACTGGATGCGCACAATCCCGTGAGCCGCGTCGAGCCCTTGGCGAAAGCGCGCGTTCCCATCTTGCATATTCATGGCGACATGGACGAAACCGTGCCGATCGAGGCGAATTCCGCCGCGTTGGCACGCGAGTACGAGCGGTTCGGCGGGCCGATGAAACTCGTCGTCATCAAAGGCCGGGGACATGACATGTGGCCCGGCTGGTTCCAGTGCCGGGAACTCGTCGATTTCGTGATCGCCCATGCGACGGAGGAGAAGCGGGACGAGTAGCCGGGGCGCGGCTGAACGCGGCCGGCTACCGCCAGATGGCGTCCGTTGGGGCGATCTCGGTGGCTTCGAGGGGGGGAGCCGCCGAACGGGAGGGGATTTCGAAGGCCACGGACGGCGCCGTTTCCTGGAACCGGCGGCGCAAGTCGATGCGCGCCCAGTCGTGCGGGGCGATCATCACGTGCCAACACACGTGCATCTCCCATTCCTCGGAGAAGAACAGGTAATGCGTCACCACGAGGATATGGGGCGTCACGATGGTGCCGGCCCAGGCCGTTCCGGACGTGATCCCCAGTTCCGGCCGGTTCGCCTCGAGCCACGGAATGAACAGATCGCGCACGTCGGCCGCCGTCGAGGCCACCAGATCCTCTTCCTCGGCGGTCACGTGAACCGGCAGCGTAACCTGTTTCACGTACGCGCCGCACGTCGCCGTCACCTCGAACGGCGCCCGCGCAATCGGACACGCGCACAGGAATAGGGGAAGAAGAAGGCCCGCCCGGTTGATGTGCATCGCTCTGCCCTCCCATGGACACTACAACCGAACCCGAGGGGCGTTGCACCGCCCGCCGGCGCGGGGAAACCGCTACCCCCGATGCGGCGAGCCGTGGCGGAGTCTGTTGGGGGATTCGAGAAACGGGGAAGAGTCTGAGCGTGCACCCCGTCAGCCGCCAATACCCTCACTCAATCCCAGACATACCGATCATCGTATTCGAGGCCGTGGCGCTCCAGCAGCGCGCGGAACTCTTCCTGGAACGTCTGCGCTTTGTGGTGTTCGTCCTGCTCGGCGATGTAGCGGCGGACGCGCGTTACGTTCGAATGGCTGACGGAGAAGGCCCCGTATCCTTGCTGCCAG
>JAFGTL010000290.1 GCA_016934125.1 Candidatus Hydrogenedentota bacterium | reverse complement strand
GGTGGTGTGCCACGCGATGGCATCGCAGACGGCCTCGTCGTGCACGTCGAGTTGGCGCCGGCACCATTCGGCGGCGACAGGGCCGTGGAGGAGCTTCGGATGGGCGCGGCGCGTCTCGGAGATGGGGATCGCGTAGGCCTGGGCCGCATCGAGCAGCTCGGACTCGTTCATTCCTTTGGCGAGATCGTGGAGCAGCCCGGCGGTGACGGCCTGAACGGGCTCGACGCCGGCGGTGTCGCCGATCTCGACAAGCATGCGGGCCACGGACACGGAATGGCGGAGGGTCTTCTCACGGAGCCGGCCCTCGATGAGGGCGAGGAACTCGGCAGCACGGCCGATCTTCAGGAATGAGGCCGGGGCGAGATCCGCAATGGGGCGCACATCAGCCATAGATGCGCCTCTCGCAGATGAGGCGCCCGACGCCGGGCGGGACGAGCTCGTCGATGGGCTCGCCGGCGGCGATGCGCTCGCGGATCTCGGTGGAGGACAAGGTGGTCTCCTCGAAATCGAGCACGTCGTAGTGTCCGTCGAGGGAGGCGGGGATATCCCAGGTTCCGGGGCGGGGCACGACGAGGATATGGGCGCGGGCGAGTATGCCTTCGGGATCGCGCCACGTGGGCAGGTCGATGAGGGAATCCATGCCGAGAATGAGCGCCAGGGCCGCGCCCGGGCAGTCGCGGGCGAAGGCCGCCAGGGTGTCTACGGTGTAGGACGGGCCGCGGCGGTCGAGTTCGAGGCGGCTGGCGGCCATGCCGGCCTGGCCGGCCACGGCGGCCGCCACCATGGCGTAGCGCTCCTCGGGGGCGGCATAGGGCCCTTCATGCTTGTGGGGCGGCCGGGCGGACACGACGAACACGACGCGGCTGACGCGGCGCTGGGCGAGCGCGGCGCGGGCGACGGCTATGTGCGTGTTGTGGATGGGATCGAACGTGCCGCCGAACACGCCTATGCGTTCGGGGCTACCCACGGATCTGTCCAGCCCCCCGGATGACGTACTTGAGGGAGGTGAGTTCCTTGAGGGCCATCGGGCCGCGGCAATGGAGCTTGTTCGTGCTGATGCCGATCTCGGCGCCGAGCCCGAATTCGTAGCCGTCCGTGAATCGGGTGGACGCGTTGACGTAGACGGTGGCGCTGTCCACCGCGTCGAGGAAGCGCTCGGCGGGCGCGTAGCCCTCTGTCACGATCGCGTCGGAATGGTGGGAGCCGAAGGTGTTGATATGATCGATGGCTTCCTCGATGGACGAGACGACGCGGATCGCGAGGATCGCGTCGAGGTACTCCGTGCGCCAGTCCTCCTCGGTGGCTTCGGCGCAATCGATGATGGCGCGGGTGCGGGGGCAGCCGCGCAGTTCGCAGCCGCCCTCGATAAACGACTTCGCGACCTCCGGGAGGAAGCGGCCGGCCACGGCCTCGTGAACGAGCATCGTCTCCATCGCATTGCAGACGCCTGGCCGCTGGAGCTTGGCGTTCACGCAGATGGCGAGGGCCATGGCAAGGTCGGCGTCTTCGTGGACGTAGGTGTGGCAGATGCCGTCCAGGTGGGCGATGACGGGGATGCGGGACTCGTCGTACACGCGGGCCACGAGCCCTTTGCCGCCACGGGGCACGATCACGTCGATATCGCGGTCGAGCTTGAGCATCTCGCCAACCGCCGCGCGGTCGGTGGTCGCGATGATCTGGACGGCGTGCGCGGGCACGCCGGCGGCCCGGGCGCCTTCCATGAAGACCTCCGCGATGGCCAGATTCGAGTGGATGGCCTCGGAACCGCCGCGCAAGATGCACGCGTTGCCCGATTTCAGGCAGAGGGCGGCGGCGTCAGCGGTGACATTGGGCCGGCTTTCGTAGATGATGCCGACGACGCCCAGGGGCTGCCGGATCTGGGCAATCCGCAGGCCGTTCGGGCGCACAGTCTGGCCGACGATGTCGCCGACGGGATCGGCCAGCGCGGCGACTTCGTCAAGGCCGGCGGCCATGGCGTCGATGCGCGCATCCGTCAATTCGAGGCGATCGAGCATGGCGGCCGACAGCCCCTTGTCGCGCCCCGCGGCGAGATCCTTGGCGTTCGCGGCTTGAAGGGCGGCGCGAGCGGCGCGGAGCCGCGCCGCCGCCTCGATGAGGGCGGCGTCCTTCACCGAACTGGACAGGGAACGGAGCCGGGCCGCCGCGAGGCGCGCCTGGCGTCCGATCTGTTGAATTTCGTCCTGCAGTGTCATGTCAACGTGTCTCCTCAACGGGCGATGTAGGAACGGCGAATCCCGTTATAGCACGGCCAGGTTGTCGCGGTGAATCACTTCGTCGTAATCCCTCGCGCCGAGCACCGCGTCGATCTCGCGGCTCTTGCAGCCCTTGATGCGATCGATGTCGGCGCTCGAGTAGTTGACGAGGCCGTGTCCGATCTCGGTGTCGTCGGGGCCGACGATCCGGACGGCCGCGCCCGTCTCGAACCGGCCGGTCACGCCGGTGACGCCGGCGGGCAGGAGGCTGCCGCCGCGTTCGCGCAGTGCGCGGCAGGCGCCCGCATCGACATGGACGGTGCCTCGGACGGCGCGGCCGAAGGCGATCCAGCGTTTGCGGTGGGACATGCCTTCGGAGCTGGGGGCGAAGGTGGTGCAACGGGCCGTGCCGGCCAGCACGCCCCGGATGATGCCAGGGGTACGGCCGTTGGCGATGACGGTGCGCACGCCGGTAGCGCAGGCGATCCGGGCCGCGGTGAGTTTCGTCTTCATGCCGCCCACTGAAGTCTGTGCGCCGGTGTCGCCGGCGAGGGCCTCGATGTCGGCCGTGATGCGTTCCACGACCTCGACGAGGCGGGCGTCACGGTGCTGGGCCGGATCGCGGTCGAACAGGCCGTCGACGTCGCTGAGCACGATGAGCACGTCGGCGCCGATTTTCGCGGCGACGCGGGCGGCGAGGGTGTCGTTGTCGCCGAACTTCAATTCGTCGATGGCCACGGAGTCGTTTTCGTTGACGACAGGCACGATCGAGCCGAGGTCGAACACCGTCTGGATCGTGTTCCGGATGTTGAGGTAGCGGCGGCGATCATCGAGATCTTCGGCGGACAGGAGGACTTGGGCGGTCTGGAGGCCCTGGCCGTAGGTTTCGAAGAGGGTTTGGTAGTAGTGCATGAGGCGGGCCTGGCCGACGGCCGCGGTGGCCTGTTTGAGGCGGAGTGCGCGGGGGCGTTCCTTGATGCCGAGGCGATCCATGCCGCACCCGATGGCGCCGGACGAAACGATCAGGATGTTGAGGCCTGATTCGCGTTTGAGATCGGCGAGTTCCATGACAACCTGTTCGAGCACACGGCCGTCGAACCCGCCTTCTCCGCTCAGCAGGCTGGTGCCGATCTTGACGACGAGCGTCTTGATATCAGTCCGGCTGGTATTCAAGTTCGATGTCCCCTATGACGATGGATTGGCCGGCCTCGGCGCCCATGCGCTTGAGCGCCTTGAACACCCCCATCCGCTTGAGCCGGGCCTGGAAGTGACGGACGGCCTCGTCGTTTTCGAAATCCGTCATGCGCGCGGCGCGGACGACAGGCTTCCCTTCGATGCGGAACCCGGATGGAATCGCCTTGATCGTATACGGCGCCTCGAAAGTGTATTCCCGTTCGGGCTCGGGTGAAAGGCTCTCGGCCTCTTCCCTACGGAGCCGATCGACAATGGCCCAGAGGTGTTCGAGCACCTCGGAGAGCCCGTCGCGGGCCAGGGCGGACAGGATGAATGGGCTGTCGAACGCAGCGGCCACTTGTGCCGCCCGGGCCCGGTTCTCGGGCAAGTCGGCCTTGTTCAGGGCAACTACGGAGGGCCGGTTGGCGAACTCGGCGCTGTGCTGTGCGAGTTCGCGTTCGAGCGTCTCGCGCGTCTGCACGGGATCCTCGTCGCCAAGGTCGATGAGAAACAGGAGCACCTTGGTGCGCTCGATGTGGCGCAGGAAGTCGTGGCCGAGTCCCTTGCCGTCGGCGGCGCCCTCGATGATGCCGGGGATATCGGCGATGGTGAGGGTACGGTGATCGCTGAGGGCGGCGACGCCGAGGTTCGGGGAAAGGGTGGTGAAGGGGTAGTCGGCGATTTTGGGCGTGGCCGCGGTGACGGCGGCCAGGAAAGTCGATTTGCCCGCGTTGGGCAGGCCGACGAGGCCCACCTCGGCGATGAGTTTCAGTTCGAGGAGGTATTCGGCGTCTTCGCCGGGCTCGCCCAGTTGAGCGAACTTGGGCGCGCGTTGAGTGGCGGTGGCGAACCGGGCATTCCCCTTACCGCCACGTCCGCCGCGCGCTACGGCGAACCGCTGCCCATCGTGTGCGAGGTCGCACACGACTTCGCCGGTGTCGAGATGACGGACGAGGGTACCCGGAGGTACGTGAATGAGGAGGTCTTCGCCGCATTTGCCGTGGCGGCCGCTGCCGCGGCCATGGACGCCGCCCTCCGCGCGCCAGTGGGCCCGGTAGTGGACATCGAGGAGTGAAGCGCGCCGGCCATCGGCGACGAGATAGATGTCGCCGCCGTCGCCGCCATCGCCGCCGTCGGGCCCGCCGCGCGGCACATACTTCTCTCGCCGGAAGCTACAGCATCCGTTGCCGCCGGCGCCGCCGGTGACACGAATTCGTGCGCGGTCAATAAACATGGCTCGCGGCCACGCACCGCGGCCCTAGTCCGTCCGGACGTCAACGCACTTACGCTGCTTGCTGACGCTGCGGAACTCGACTGTTCCGTCGACAAGTGCGAACAGGGTGTCGTCTTTGCCCCTGCCGACATTCTGGCCGGGGCGGAACGTGGTGCCGCGCTGACGCACGAGGATATTGCCGGCCCGGACGCGCTGGCCGCCGAACTTCTTGACACCAAGCCGTTGCGAGGCGCTGTCGCGGCCGTTCCGCGAACTACCGCCGGCTTTCTTATGAGCCATAGTACTTCTCCCTGAGGGGCACGCGCCTGGGATGCGGCGCCCGGGTTTATGCCTGGATCTTCTCGACCTTCAGTTCGGTGTACGACTGCCGGTGGCCGATGGAGCGCGTGTAGTCCTTCCTGCGCTTCTTCTTGAAGATGCGCACTTTCTTGGCGCGGCCCTGGCTGGCGACGTGGCACACGACTTTGACGTCCTTGAGCTTGTCCGGATCGACCACCAGTGCCTCATCGGTGGCCAACAGGCGGACGTCGCCCAGTTCCACGGTGTCGCCCACGGGCGCGTCGATCCGCTCGACGCGTACGACATCGCCCTCGGCTACCCTGAACTGCTTGTTCCCGGTCGTTACGACTGCGTACATGGTTCCTTCTCCACGCTCAGTCCCGGCGGAGGCGCGCGCCTGGCCGGGGACGCTTCCTCTACTCCTTCTGACTGGCCTCGAACGACTCCGCAGCCACCCGCAACTCCGCCACGGCGGACAAGGATGCCAGGTAGCTGGACTTGGGGTTACGCGGAGACGGCAGATTCTCGGTTCTGGCGGTCAACACGCCGAAGGCGCCCTCGGCGCGGACTTCGTGGGAATTGGTCTGGGCCGCCGGGTCGGCGATCACGCAGACTCTGGTCTTATGGGGGCCGATGCCGAAATGACTGAGGGCGGCGGCCACGTTGATATTCTTCGGGAACGCCTTACAGGCATCCAGGGGCGAGCCCTCGAACACGACTTTGGGCTCTTCGATGCCGGAGAGGTCGATGCCCCGCTCGACGAGATAGGGCGCGCCTTCCAGGCCGCGGGGCGGCTTACGGGTGGTCAGCGTAACGGACTCGAGGCCGCCCTCTCTGGCGGCGCGTATGCCATCGAGGCCGCACAGCGCGCCGGCAGGGACACGCACATTCACGTGGTGTTCGCGGGCGCGCGCCACGAGTTCGGGGCAGGCCAACAGGCCGCCGACACTGAGCAGGAGGCAGTCCTTCCGGTGGCGAATGGCGGCGTCGACGACGGTTTCGACCGCGTCGGCGGCGGCGCATTCCACGATGAAGTCGACGGAGGCGGCGTTCGCGTCCAGATCGCAGACCACGGCCTCGGGGGCGTGGGCGTCGCGGAGCGCCTCGGCGCGGGCCGTGTCGATGTCGGACAGGGCGGCGATCCGCGCAGGGATGTCGCCCTTCTGCACGGCGAGGCAGAGATCCGTGGCGATGTTGCCGCAGCCGACGATGCCGACCTTCATGGTGTTCATGGCGCTCCCACAAAAAAAAGGCTCACGACTCCCGGTTCGCGGTGGAAGTCGAGGCTCTGGACTCAATCTCTGCTTTGCCGTTCGGAGTCCGCCAAAGCGCGAAGGAGGATACCACATGCCGGAAACGCAAGTCAAACGTGTGTCCGGAGTTACTGACGGGGCCGATCGGGTGGCCGGGGCGCTCGCCCGGGCGCCCCTCTACGGATACAGCGATCGGGCGATGTCGTCGGCGAACTCGGGGGGCAATTCCGCCCAATCGACGACGCTGTAGAACAGCCTGGCCTTGTCCTTGAAGGACTTCAGCGTGGTCAGGCAGGCCCGGAGTTCATCGGGAGTGACATCGGGGCAGGCGTAGCGGAGGCCGAGCCGATCCATCAGGTTCACGGCCCAGCCGTGGCGGTTGTCTTGCAGGCGTGTCATAGCGAAGATGCCGAGGCCCACGAGATCGCCGTGGATGAAGTGGCGGCGGG
>JAFGTL010000017.1 GCA_016934125.1 Candidatus Hydrogenedentota bacterium | reverse complement strand
GTCCGCGGGGCCGTTCTTCATGGGGCTGGTGCTGGGGGACTTCATGATGGGGGGCATCTGGAATCTGTACGGGACGGTGATGGGCGTGCAGGTCTACCACTTCTGGCCGTACTGAGAACCCATCGTGCCACGCCCCGGCGGACGCGGCACGATGGGGAAGCCAGCGGCCCTAATCGGTGCACTTCTCCTTCTCGGGATAGATCGCGCAAACCAACTGGTTGATCAGCGTCTGGATGAAGCGGAACTGGCTCTCTTCCTTCGCGCAGATCGGCATGGCCTTCGTCGTCACCTTAAGGTGCTTCATGGAATCGTCCTCCTTGGCGTCTGTCACACGGGATACCCGGGGGACGGATACTGCTGTCCCACCCACCATACAAGCGAATGGCCCGTTCGTCACAGGCGGAACCGGAAAGGGCTACTCCGCCCGCACCGCAGCCGGACTCAGGCGTTCCGGCGCCGGTGCTGACAGATGTCGAGGGCCTCACGATAGGCGTCGACGGTACGGGCGGCGAATTGCTCGAGGGTGAATGCGCTCAGAATGCGCTCCCGGGCGGAGCGGCCCATGGCGATCCGGCGCCCAGGCTCGGCGATGAGGGCGCGGAGGGCGTCGGCCAGGGGATCGACGGTGCCGGCGGGGACGACGAAGCCGTCGAGGCCGTCGCGGACGATTTCCTTGGATCCTCCGTGGTCGGAGGTGACGATGGGCTTCTCGGTAGCCATCTGCTCCATGAGACTGAAGGAGGAGGCTTCGCAGTCGATGGAGGGTTGGACGCCGATGTCGAAGGCCTGGATGCACACGGGCATGTCGTCGCGGAAGCCGGCGAAGGTGACGATGGAGTCGAGGCCGGCGTCGCGAACGGACTGCTTCAGCGAGTTCTCGAGGACGCCCTGCCCGAGCAGGAGGATGCGAAGGTTGGGGAATTCCAGGCGGAGCGTGGGCGCCGCCTCGAACAGGAACCGGTGGCCTTTGGCGATGACGAGGCGGGCGGCCATGCCGAGGACGACGTGCTCGGCGGTGTATCCGAAGGCGGCGCGGGCGCGGGCGCGGGCCTCGGGATCGGGGTGGAACTGGGCGGGATCGACGCCGTTGTGGAGTGAGCGCATGCGGGCGGCGTCGAAGGCGCGCTGTTGAGCGAGGCGGGCGCGCACCGTCTCGCAAACGACGATCTGGTAATCCGTCCAGTGGCGGTTGAGCAGGCGGTTGGGCCAGGCGTCGTGGACGGGATAGGTGTTGTGCCGTGTGCGCACCATGCACACGGGCGCACCCAGCGTGCGGTTGGCGAGCGCGGAGATCCAGTGATCCTGGGAGCCGTTGGCGTGAAGGATGTCGGGCGCTTCGCGGGCGATGAAAGCCCGGGCGGCACGGAGGTCGTGGAGCCAGGCACGGGGCCGGAGGCCGCCGCGATAGCGGAACCGATCGTGTACGGGGGCGCCGGCCTGGCGGCCGCAGTCGACGAGCACGCTCCCGGGTTTGCAGCCGACGATGATCGAATGGCCGAGGCGGGTGAGTTCGCGGGCGAGATTGGCGATGTAGCGGACTTGTCCGCCGCCTTTCAGGTGCGGATCTGTGATGAGGATCTTGAGGGGCCGTGCGGTCACTGGAGTTGGAGCACCTTTTCCGCGCGGATGTCGGGGAGGTGCTCGATGTAGACTCCCCGGAACGCGGGCGCATTGAAGTTGGTGGCAAATAGCACGATGCGGTTTCGGAATCCAAACTTGAGCTTGCTGCCCGCTTCGAAGAAGAAGGCCACGACCGGATGGGGATTGGGGGCGAATCCATCCCATGCAGCGAGCGCTGGATACACCTGGCAGGGCTCGCCGTTCACCCAGGCGTGGAGCGCGATATTGAGGGGGGCGAGATCGATGCCGCACTTGATGGGCATGGCGCCCTGGTAGCCCTCGGGGATGCCGGGCACGCCAGAGGACGTGCGGATGGGATCGAAGGCGGGCTCGGGCTCGAACCGGATGACGAAGAAGATCCGGCCGGGATATGTCCAGCAGGGGCGGGCCAACGTGAAGGGCGTGCGATCGATGTGTCCGCCGACGTCCTCGGGGACGTGGACTTTGGCGCAGAGCCATGCGTTCCGGCAAGGGGCCATTTGGGGCGTCCAGGGTTTGCCCGGAAACGCGCCTTGGCTGAGGGCCGCCACGCCATCCTCGAGCCGGCGCTGGGTAACGGCCCACTCGGTGATGTGGCGGGGTGTCGGCGTGCCGGGAAAGCGGATGTCGTGTGCGGAGAAGCGTCCTCGTGTGCGGACGCCGACGGCGATGCGATCGCCTGGGGCGCCGTAGACGGTGAGTTGCTCGGGCCCGCCGGCGGCGGCGCTCCAATCCGATTCGGCCCCGAAGACCTCGGGGCGCCTTCGTTTGGCCCAGGCGGGGGATCGTCGAACGGCCTCGATGACGCGCGCTTCGCGGGGCTGAAGGGCGACGTGGATCGCGCTGTCGCGGCGGTAGAGCCCATCATTCGGGCCGAGGGAGTTGTATTGGCGCGGATACAACTCACGGACGACGTAGTCGGCATCGTGGTCGAGGTGCAGGTTGAGCTCGGCGTCCTGCTGATCGTACGTGCAGTTGAAGAGGAACACGATGGCGCCGCGGCCGGTGGTGTAGCTGTAGCCGTCTACGGCCCCGAGGCCGGGCTCGTCGAGTACCTCCTCGACGTGCTCGAAATGCAGCATGCGCTTCCGCTCCCAGTCGAACCACTCCTTGGCGAATGCGCGGTCGGCATCGCTTAAGTCGGGGGGCAGGGCGAACATCCGGTGATGAAGGCCGGTGGCGAGGGCGGAAATGAGGGCGTAACGCCAGCCGGCGCTGTCGTGGTAGAGGTGCCAGGGGTAATGCTCAGCGCCGGGATAGGGGGCGTCGGGGCACGAATCCGGATCGATGCCGATGGAGTTGGACAACATGGGGCGCGGCACGAGGAAGCTGTGGGAACGGCGGAAGTAGAGGCGGCCCATGTCGGCAAACAGCCGGGCGGGATGGATGTCGGGCAACGGCAGTGGATGGGGGCGCGCGATCCCGGAGATGGTGTCGCTGATGTGCACGACGCCGGCGCCATAGCTGCCGTAGGGCCCAGCGCAACTGACATGTCCGCCGTCTTCCCTGAGCGCGGCGGCGACTTCGACGAGGCCCTGGAAGGCGCTGTGCAGGGATTCGACGCCGGTGGCGTGGCCGTGGCCGGGGTTGAAGCACGGCGTGATCGGGCTGCCGCTGAACTCGATGTTGCGGAAGCCGTGTTCATCCATGAGGGCGAGGTAGCGCTCGACGAGGTAATCGCGGAACTCGTTGCAGGCGAAACACGCCCCGTAGTCGGGGGTGGCCGGTTCGCCGTTCTCGCCCATGGCCACCCAGCGGAGGTTGCCGGACACGTCGCGGGAGAGGACGAGGCCGGCGCGCACGCGCTGTTCGGCGAGACGGTTCTTGACGGCGTCGCCGAGGGGGCACGAACCGGGGGCGCGCAGAATGCAAGGCAGGAAGACGTGCTGGGCGCCGAACCACTGGCACTGGCGGAGGGTGTCGAGTTCGCCGGGGCCGGGAACGCCGGTATCGCGGGCCTTCAGTTCGAGATAGGGGAGCAGGGGGGACTGGGGGCCTTCGAGCAGGGCGGCGCGAAACCACTGCTGTTCGCCGACGTCGAGTTGGGCGGCGGATTCGTGATAGGGGTTGGCGCGAAGGCGCCCGGAGAGGGTGCATATGCCGATGAGTACGCCGAGAAGCCTGAGCCGATCACCGGGCTCGACGGACTTGCCGGGATAGTAGTCGAGAGAGAAGGAGTGGGCGTCGGCGGTCGAGAAGCAACCGACGAAATCGACGGCGAAGAACAGGGAGCCCTTCTTCGAGCGGACGAAGACGACGGGATAGTACATGCCGGCGTCGTGGACGAGCACCTCGTAGTCGGGGGATACCTGATGCTTGAGCAGGGAGACGCGGCGCAGGTATGCGCTGCGGTCGAAGTGGTGGAGGTAGACGAGCTTCCGGATGAAGTGCTCGCCGCGGTTCAGCACATAGGAAAGCTGTGCGTCGAACCAGCCGAACGAGGCGTGTGCGCTGAGGGATGCGACATCGGCCGAGCCCCCCGCCTCGATCCGCGAGAACTGGATGTCGTGTCCGGATGCGGCGACGTCGTCGAAGGTGAGTTCGAAGGGGCTGAAATCGAGATCATGGCATTCGCCGGTGAGTTTGTTGAGTAGTACGCTCTGCATGGCGCGGCCGGCGGCAAAATCGATGCGGGCTTCCAGGAAGCCGTTGCCGAGCACACCCGTCTTGCGTTCGGCCCGGGCATACGCGCCGGCACGGCGGGCGGGGCCTTGGTCGAGGTCGAGTTGGGGAT
>JAFGTL010000289.1 GCA_016934125.1 Candidatus Hydrogenedentota bacterium | reverse complement strand
TCCTTCGTCGCCTCCGGGTTCTTGTAGTACCCCTTCATGACGGCCGGGCCGGACACGACGATCTCGCCCGTGTCGCCCACGGCCACGTCCACCCCGTTCTCGTCCACAATGCGGATGCAGGTGTACCGCAGGGGCGATCCGACCGAGTTCCACTTGATGGGATCGCGGTAGTCCGCGGCGGCGCTGGCGCAGGTTGCTTCGCTCAGGCCGTAGCCCATGATCAACGGCTTGCGGAGCACCCGCTGGACGTCGCGGTACGTCTCCTCGGGCATCGGCGCCGCGCCCGATACGAAGAAGCGGATCGAGTCGATGTCGTACTCGGCGGCCTTGGGCATCCGGCACATGACGTTGTAGATTGTGGGCACCGCGCTCAGAATCGTCGCGCGGAACTTCTCGATCAACGGGAGAATGGCGAAGGGGTTGAACTTCTTCATGACGTACACGTCCGCACCGGCGATCATAGGTGCGAGAATGCTGACCACCTGGGCGTTTACATGAAACAACGGCAGCACGAGCAGGAACCGATCCGCTCCCGACATGGTGGTCGTCCGCAGGATCATGCGCGCGTTCGCGAGGTAGTTTCGATGGGTGAGAATGACGCCCTTCGGGAGCCCCGTGGTGCCGGAGGTGTAGATCAGCGCGGCGTCGTCGTCAGAGCCCGCCGCGATCGCCGGCGGCGTTTCGGCGCATTCGAGGAGGCACGCGAACGGAAGCACGGCCACGCTGCCGGCCGGCGCCCCGGCCGGGGCGTCGCCCAGCACGAACACCCGCTTCACCTTGGGCAACGCCGCGGCGACCTGGGGCAGCAGCGCGGCGAACTCGGGAATCATGATCAGCGTTTCGGCGTCCGAGTCGTTGGCGATGAAGGCGATCTCGTCGGGCTTGAGGAGGGGGTTCACCGGGACGACGACCGCGCCGATCCGGCCGGCGCCGAGGAACACGTAGAGGAACTCGAGGCAGTTGCCCATGAGGAGGATGATCTTGTCGCCGGCCCCGACGCCGTGGTCCGCGAGCCCCGCCGCAACCGACGCGGCCCGCTGCTGGACGGCCCGGTACGACAACTCCTCGCCGTCGCTTATCAGCAGCGTCTTGTCTTCGTACTTCGCCGCCTGATCCTCAAGCAACTGCGTAATGGTCACCTCGACTGCCTCCTTGTCTCCGGCCGCGGCCGCGGCAGAGCGCCCGCCCGCGCGTGTTGCCCCCAACAGAAAACGGGTGGGGCACTCCGGCTATCCGTGACCCCACCCGCCTAACTCGATGTGCCTCTATAGATTGCTGACCTGCTGCACCATCCCGATCATGGGGACGAACAGCGCAAGCGCCGCCACGAGCACCACGCCGCCGACGATCACCGTCAACACCGGCTGGATCATGTCCCCCAAGCCGGCCAGGGCGATGTTCACTTCCTCTTCATAGGTATCGGCGATGTGCTCCGCAATCGTGTCCAACTGGCCCGATTCCTCGCCCGTGACGAGCATGTCGGTAACGACGGGCGGAATCACGCCTTCGGCCTGCCGCAGAGGCTGCTCGATGCCTTCGCCGCGCTCCACGGAATCGCGCACCGACTGAAGCACCTGGGCCACCGCCTGGTTGTGAATGGCCGTGCGGGCCAGATCGAGGGTCACCATCATCGACAAGCCGCTGCGCAGCAGCAGCGAGAGCGAGCGCGTGAACTGAACCACGGCGTACTTGCGGATGATGCCCGGGCCGATCTTGGGGATCCGCAGCTTGATCTTGTCCCGGCGGAGCCGGTTCATGGGACTCGTGCACCACCACCGGTAGAGGACGCCCAGGGCGACGAGGGCCGCGACCACGAGCAGGACGAAGGGAATGCTGGTGACGAACTTGATGATCCAGATGAACCAGATCGTATACCATTCGAGTTCGGTGCCGATCTGCTCGAACACCTGCTCGAACTGGGGAATGACCACCTTCGCCAGCAACAGGACCACGAGCGCGCACACGCACACGAGTACCACGGGATAGTACATGGCGCGCTTCACCCGCTTGCCGAGCATCTCGCTGCGCTCCCAGTATTCGACCTGGCGCCGGAGCACGGTGACGAGCGTGCCGCTGGCCTCGCTGGCCTTCACCAGGTTGATGAATACCGTATCGAAATGGCGCGGGTGCCGCTCGAAGGACTGCCAGAGGGCGTTGCCGCTCTCGACGTGATCGCTCACGTCGGTGAGCATGGCGCGCAGTCCGGGCCGTTCCGCGCGCTCGCCGAGCGTCTTGAGCGCCTTGAGCAGCGGAGTCCCCGCCTCGAGCATCATGATGAGCTGGCGGAGAAACGCCGTGATCTCGTCCCGCCGAATGCCGCCGAATGACAGGAACCCCGAGGTCTTGGGCTTCGGCGTGATCACCATCGACGGCGCGTCATCATCGGCCACGACCACGGCCTCCTCCTCATCGACGACGACGTCTGTGGCCTTCGGAGCAGCCTTGCGGGCCGCGGCACGCTTCTTGGTGGCCGGACTCACGCGCTTGATCCGTCCCGCCGGTTTGTCGGCCTTTGTCGGCATGTTCGTCTTCCTCCATTGGCTCCTGCAGACCAAGCCTCACGCGGTGGCCCATCCCCGGTTGTGTCGCTGCACAGCGCATTCGGCCGCCGGGCAGCGGGGGGAGGGCTCATCCCTCGCGTTTCGGCGTTTCACTCCAGAACCGGATCTCCGGTTCGCCATCCGCTCCAAAGTACACAACCGCCTCGACCCACCCCCGGGCGTACACCTGCCGCGAGCCGGCCGGCCCCTCCCGGGACACGGACCCCGCGCTGATGATGCGGAAGCAGCGCGACTCGAAACACAGATCCTTGGGCAGGACGTCGGGCGTGGCCGGATCGGGGCGCACGTTGAACGTCGCCGCCGGCTTGCCGGCCGCCGCGCTCAACTCCGCGACCGAGGCAAACGGCCGGGCCGCCATCACGGTCTTGGCCCGTTCGGCGTCCACGCCCAGCACCGCCTGAACCACCCGTTGCGAGGCGGTGTTGATGTTGATGTAGCCCGCGGCGGCCTCCTCGGCGCCCATGACGCTGTGGACGGTGAGATCGCCGCTCACCGGGCCGAAGTCGCGCGCCTTGACGAAGCCGCGCGTGACGAGTTCGTCCGTGCTCGTGAACCAGTAAGCGGGCTCGTCGCCGACGGCGAACTCGTCCGCGTCCTGGCGCGGGAGGCTGGTGCGGATCTTGCGCGCGGTGGCCCCGTCCACGCCGAACAGGGCGCTCAGCACCCGGGTTGGCGCGTAGTTTACGTTGATCCGGGCGTTCTCATCCTCGATGGTGATGCGGGCGAGCCCGGGGGCCTTCTCGACGGCCTCGAGGCCATTGGGCCGTGCGACCACGTTGCTGTAGATCGGCACCTCCACCACGGGGGGCTCGGCCAGCAACGCGGCCACGTCGCCCGATTGCAGGGCGCGGGCGAGTTCCGCGATAGCGGCGTTTGCGCCGGCATTGGCCACGTACTGGGCCTGGAGCGACTTCAGGCCGCGGGCGGTCTGATCGTTTTCGAGAAGCATGTAGCGCAGCCAGACCGAACCCATCAGCGAGAAGACGGCCAGCAGGATGATGGCCGTCAACAGGGCGAAGCCCTTAGCCTTGCTCGGTCGACTCATGGCGATCACGGATCGAGTCATGCCTGTCCTACTCCACGTAAAGGGGGAAAACCGCCTTGCGGGAAACAACGCCACGCGTAGGCCTGTCCGGATCGGTGAGCGTCAGGCTCACGCGGACGGCCGCCGGAAACCCTTCCTCCAACCACTCCGTCTGCCACGGGCCCCCGCCCCGGGGGGCGTATTCGAAGCGCAGCGACACGACGCCCTTGACGATGGCGTGCCGCGTCTCGGGGATCTCTTCGCTGTCGATATCGTACGGGGTTCGGATCAATTCGCCTTCGAACACGTGGTATTGAACGATGGCGCCGATCACGCGGTTGTCGGGAATCGTCGGCGCGGCAAAGGGAATTGTGACCAGATCGTTTCCGTCTTCCTGCGTAGTCCCCACGAGGCCCATCTGGGCCAACGGCGACGCAATGGCGGTCCGGAAGTCGCGCCCCATGGTGTCGAGCACGTTCTCGGCCCGGCGATCGAGTTCGGTGCGGGTCCGCAGCGTCGACCACCCGTCCATCATGTAGAAAAAGCTGATGCCGCCGAGGGCGCTGACCACGCCCATCAATCCGATGACGACGATCAGTTCGAGCAGCGTAAACCCGGCGCTACGGCGGGACTTCCTCATTGCGCGCCCTCCACCAGCCTGCACGGCATGATACCCGTCAACGCAAACGAACGCTCCCGGGCCTGCTCCGGCCAACCCACGATCACGATCACTTGGAGATAGGGCGCATCGGCCTCAGGCTTCTTGGCGTAGGCTCGCCAGGTGAATCGCTCGAAGAAGGCCGCCGTGTCCTCGATGGCCTCGCCCGCCGCCTCGCCCATCCGCGGCGGGTCGATGCGGCCCGTCTCCTCGTCCTTGGCCACGATCGGGGCCAACTCGCCCGGCGAGCAGTCCGCCAGGCCGGCCCAGTCGTATCCGGCCGGATTGCGCTGGAGGTCGATGAGGCGTTCCTCGGCGAGGACCCCGGCCGCGTTGGCGCTGCGACTCGAGGCGCCGAGCGTCAGGCTGCCGGAAAACATCGCGACGATGACGGAGATGGCTACGCTCACTACCCCCAAGGCCACGATGACCTCGAGCAGCGTGAAGCCGGTGGTGTGGAGACGCCGGAGGCGTCCAGAGACTTGATTCGTCCGGCCCACTTGGTCGCTCCCCTTGTTTTGCCGCCGGCCCGGGGTCGAACCGCCCCGGCCGCGCTGCAAGAAATGACCAAATTGCGAAAAGAGCGGTTTTGCCTTTCCCGTCTTGGGAGCGGGTCACGTATCCCCCGGGCGCCGCTCGGCCGCTCCGAGGTCTATCCTAGCCCGAACCCGCCCGGCAAGTCAATTCCTTTTCCATCTGTTTTCTTTTCGCACCTTTACTGCCTTGCGCAATTCAGAGCGCCGTTCGGAGCGGCCGGGCTCCGTCTGCTGCCCCCCTGATCATCTCGTAAGGGCGAGGGGATTTTGTCAAAGCGTTTTGGGGCATGGTGTTGAGCCTGAGCCAGGGCTCACCTTTTGGG
>JAFGTL010000288.1 GCA_016934125.1 Candidatus Hydrogenedentota bacterium | reverse complement strand
TCGACGCGCATCCGCGCGAGCAGCGGCCCGGCCTCTTCGAGGGCGATGCTCACCGGGAATCCGTGAGACGTGATGATCTGATTGTCGTCGGGGAGCATGTGCACCCACGATTGCCCGGTTTCGCCGCTGTCTTCGAGGTAATGGATGCCGGCGTAGGTACGCCCCGTCTCCTTGTGGGTGAGATCGATGGTGCCGTCGGCGTTGAAGGCGGCCCGGAGATGCTCATTCTCGAGCACGTTGGTTTCCGGGGCGAGCGTGCCGGGCTCGTATGCGAAGGCGTCGCTCCGATCCAGGTGATAGGTGCGGTATCCGAACGCGGGGATGTCGTCCACCTCGATGTGGCACAGGGCGCGGTCAGAGTTCATCTCGATGGAGATATCCTGGAGGTTGCGGATCAACGTGCTCCACTCGAACTGCTGCTTGAGCTGGAGGCGCTGCGTCTTCTTGCCGTCGGGCGTGCGGACGCGGAAGGCCTCGTAGCCCATGCCGGCCGGCATGTCCACGTAACACGAGATCACGCCGCTGCGCGGGAACGGGCACGGGTTGAACACCGTCAACACGGCGTCGCGCGGCGTCAGATCCGAGTTGTCGATCTGAATCTGCACGGCCTGCATGCCGCGCCGGGCCAGCCCCTCGGAGATGATGTTCACCTGATCGGCGCGGTACATCGAATCCTTCTCCATCTGATCGATGCCGCCGCCCGTCAACGTGTCGTGGGGGTGGTTCTTGAGCAGGAGCTTCCAGGCGCGGTCGAGGGCGGTCTTGAGGTACTCGCCGCCCACCATCGAGCCGATAGCGCTCCACGGCTCGGCCCAGCGCTGGAGGTTGGTTTCCGACTCGTGGTTGGCCTGGCGGAGCCGGGTGCGCGCGCTGATCACGTCGCCGCACAGGTGCGTCCATTTGCCCGTCGAGCCGGGATCGCGGCTCTCGCCGGTGAGCACCGTGGGATCGCGCACCTCCTTGCGCATTGCGTTCATGTACTCCTCGATGCTCGAAAACTGGATGGTGTGTTCCGGCATCATCGCCTGGCACATCTTCATGATCTTCGTCTCATCCGGATCGGGATTGGACGAGTCGAAGCCCTGCATGCAGCAGATGTGGCTCGTGGTGAAATGTTCGGACTCGTCGCGCACGAGTCTCCGGAGCTGCTCGGGGATGGGCCCGTCGTTCCACTGCTTCTTGCGATCGTCGAGGATGTAGTAGTGCTCGCGGGGCCGGCGATCCGTAGCGAGCCGGAAGGGGGCGGCGCCGCGATCCCAGTCGTAGCGGGCGAACACGTCGTCGGAGCCGTAGCGGAGCACGCGGTAGACGTAGGTGTAGTAGCTGAAGCGGCTCATGCAGCCGAAGCGCATGCCGAGCACGCGGGATCCGTCGGGGCCTTCGAGGATGAACTCGCTGTGGGGGGTGTTGATCCCGCGGTAGAAGATGATCGTGTCGATGCCGAAACCGTTGTAGATCTGGGGCATCTGCGACGTCTGCCCGTAGCCGAAGGGCGTGTAGCCGATGGTGGACACCTTGCCGTAGGACGCGGCGACGCGGTGGCCGACGACGAGGTTGCGCACAATGGATTCGCCGCTCACGAGGTATTCCTCGGGCAACGAATACCACGGCCCGACGATCAACCGGCCCGAGCGGACGTGTTTCTCGATGCTGGGCCGCCTCTCGGGGCGCAGTTCGAGGTAATCCTCGACGCAGAGCGTCTGGGAATCCATCAGAAAGGAGTGGAACTCGGGATCCGTGTCGAGAAGATCGAGGAGTTCATCCATGAATTGGAGGAGGAGCAGGCGGGTTTCCTCGAAGGGATACACCCACTCGCGATCCCAGTGCGAGTTGCTGATGACGTGGATGGTCTTGCGTTCGCTCGCCATGGCAAACCCCCTTATGGTAACCGGCCCTGAGAATGCTCGATTCTACCACGGGCCCCAGAACGTCTGGTAGCGAAGGGCGGCGCGTCCGAAGTCGCTGATGGTATGCGACTTCCGCTCGGCCACACAACCACCCAGCGGGTGAGCGTTGCGCAAACACAAATCTCAAGGCCGAGCTCCCCTCACGCGCCGCATCCCAAATTACGAGACGATTTGGGACGCGCCAAGGGGAATTGAAACGGCGCGACTACCGGATCCGGCCCTCGTAGGCCTGTTCGAAGAAGCCGAGGACGTCGCCGAGGCCGACGTCGCCGACTTGGTTCCGGAACCGGTAGGGGTCGCCGACGATGTGTTCCGCGAACCCGCGGAGGCGCTCGGCGTCGACGCCGGCGTCGCGTGCGGCGGGCGACACGTCCAGCTCGGCGAGGAGGCCGTGGAATGCGCGGGCGATGGCGCCGCTCGCGTCGCGCGGCATGGGCGGGCTCGGGCAGCCGAGGGCGGCCGCCACGGCCGCAACCTTCTCGGGTTCGTACTGGGCGTTGTGCTGGAAGAGGGGCGTCAAGAGCAGGGCGTTCGCGAGGCCGTGGGCCACGCCGCATTCGAGGGTGAAGTAATACCCCATGCCGTGGACGAGGGTGGTGCCCGTCTGGGCGATGACGCAGCCGGAAAGCAGCGAGGCGTAAAGCATGCCGGCGCGGGCCCCGAGATCGTCACCGTGGGCCGCGGCGCGGGGGAGATGGCTCTTGACGAGGCGGACGGCCTCGAGGGCGAGCACGTCCGTCATCAACGCGGCTTTCTTCGAGACGTAGCCTTCGGCGGCCTGGCTGAGCACGTCGAGGCCGGTGTTGACGGTGATGTCGCGGGGGAGCGGGAGCGTCAGTTCCGGATCGAGCAGGGCCAGCCGGGGGAACAGAGCGGAGCCTTTGATGGTGCGCTTGATGCCGTTGTCCGTGTCGACGATGACGGCGCCGGGCGTCACCTCGCTGCCGGTGCCCGCCGTGGTGGGCACGGCCACCACCGGAAGCGAGCCGAGTTTGAAGGTGTCGGCGCCGAAATGGGCGCTGCACGGGCCGTCGTTGAGGGCCAGGCCCGCCGCGGCCTTGGCCACGTCCATCGGACTGCCGCCGCCTACGGCGACCACCACATCGCAGCCGGCCTCGCGGCACCGGGCCGCCGCGCGATCGCAGGTGGCCGTGCCCGGGTTCTGCTCGACCTCGTCGAACACGGCCGCGCCGGGGAGTTGGGCGAGCACGCGATCGAGGATGCCGGTGGCGCGGGCCGAGCGGGTGCCGGTGACGACGAGGGCCTTCTGGCCGAGGGGGCGGCACCGTTCCCGGAGTTCGTCGAGGCAGCCCACCCCGAACACGATCTCGGTGGGCAGGTAGTGTCGAAAGGCCATGTCTGCCGGATCAGGCAATGTGATCGTCCAACCAGTCAGTGACTTGGGCCGTCTTCGCCTTGATGACTTTAAGTTTCGACCGCGCCTTGCGTGCCGCCTCGGAACCGGGCTCGGCCTCGATGGCCTGGTTCCAGTATACGCCCGCCTCGTGGAACCGCCCTTGCTTGTAGAGGGCGTAACCGAGGTAGGTGCTGGCGAGGGCATAGCTGGCGTCGGCCAGGACGGCCTCCCGGAAGATCTGCTCGGCCTCCGGGTAGCGCTTCTGGTTGTAGACTTGGCGCCCCTCCTCGACGAGGCGCTTGGCATCGTGGCGCTGGCCCTCGCTGATGCTGCCCCCTTGGCGGAAGGCGCGTTTGAGTTTGGCGGTGTCGCGGGCAATGCCGCGGAACGCGTCCGCGGGGGATTCGGCCCATAACACGATACGCCCCAGGTGCTTAGCGACGTTCTTCGTGTATGTCGCCGCGCTCGACAGCAGTGGTCTCGACATGTCCGCCTCGTCCTTCCTCCATTGAATTCTACCATGGATGGCGCGGCCATCGCAACCGGGTGGGCGTTCTAAGTTGCTTCTCCGCCGCACGTTACAACGGCAGGGTCGAACGGCGGGCAGGCGGAGGGTCGCG
>JAFGTL010000287.1 GCA_016934125.1 Candidatus Hydrogenedentota bacterium | reverse complement strand
CCGCCCGCCTCTCCCCCGCCGAACGCCGATCGGCCGTACAAGGCGCGCTCGCCACGTTTCACGAGGCCTGCCGGCTCGAGCCCCGGTGCGCCGTGGCCTGGCTGAATCTCGCATGGGTGTGCCGCCTCGCCGGTGCCCGCGACACCGAAATGGGTTGTCTCGAACAGGCGCTCGCCGCCGACTCGACGGAGCACGGCGGCCTGCTCCTGGGCCGCGTCGACGATCCCCTCTACACGCAGTGGCGCCGCGACATGGCCCTCGGCCGCCACCGGATCGAGCACCTCCGCGCGGACGCCGCCACCCGGCTCGCGGCCGCCTGCCTCGAACAGGGCCGCTCCCGCGACGCCCGCAACGCGGCCGATCGCGCCATTCAGTGGGCGCCCGACGCCGCTGCTGCCTACCGGATCGCCGGATGCGCATCGGAGCGTCTCGGCGAGATCGATGCTGCACGCGAGTATCTGGAAAGGGGATTGAGGCTGACGGCCTTCAACGCCGCCCATCGGATGGATTTGATCCGCGTCACGCAGGCTGCCGGACAGGCAGGGGAGGCCCGGCGCCTCGCCGCGGCCTCTGCCCGCATCTTCGACGCGTGCCCCCACGAACGCCACACCGCCGAGGCCTTCCGGCATCTCGCCGCGGACTCAACCGGCTCGTGAAACGCGGGCGGACGTGCCGCGCTAGTTGACGCCCAACGTCGTCCCCACGCCCGTCTTCATATCCGCGCGGTGCGCCACGCGCGCCTTGCCTTCTTCGCCCTCGTAGATCAGGATCGACCACGGAAAATCAGCCAGCGCCTCGACATCCTTGTACGCGCATTCCTCGGTGAACTCGGTGTTGTGCACCTTGAGGATGCGAATCTGCCGCTCGAGTTGCACGCCCTCCTCGGCGAGCACGTTGTTCAAGTGGATCGTCCCCGTCACCTTCCACCCGCTCCCGCCGACCGTCCGCTTAATGGACTGGAGCGTCTTGTCCACATCCAGCGGGCTGTCGTACGTGACGAATCCCCCGTTGCCGCCGTGGAGCCGGGGCAGGATGACGGCCGTCAGAATCACCCCAAGCACAAACGCCGGCCAACCGTACCGAATGTAGCGCGACGACTTGCTCTTCTTGACGTGTCGGTGCTTCTTGGAGCTTGACACCCGTTTGGAATGCCTATGCGAGTTTGACATGCTACCCGATCCCCCTGATCTCGCCCTGCTGCAGCCACCGCTCCCCGAGCCCGCGGAGCGGCCCGGCAACGCGACGGAACCGGACAAGAAACCCCGCCCCTCCCAAAGGAGAAATCCGGGCCGTCACAGTCCGTTGCGTCCCGAAGAAAAGCGCGCCCATTCACCGCGCCTCGTCACATTGACACATCCTCAGCCGTCCCGTCAAGTTCCGCCCCGCCATGCCCAGTGTGCTATACTGAATGCCGCACGGCGTCGGAGGTTTTGCGTCGTGCAGAAGGCTGCGGCACGTCGGACTGTCTGTGCCATCCGAGGGAAGGATCGCGGTCGTGACAAACGACGACATCCTCAGCAAGGTCAACACCGTCATCGAGTACGCCAACACCGTCTTCGAACTCAAGCCCGTCGAAGGGTACCTGCACGACCTCGAAGGATATGCCCTCATGCGCGTCGCCGCCGACGGCCCCGGAACGGGCGCCATCGTCGAGATCGGCAGTTTCCTCGGCCGCTCCACCTGCTGGCTCGCCCGCGGCGCCAAGAGCACCTTCCGCGAGAAGGTCACCGCCATCGACCATTTCAAGGGATCCCCCGAACACCAAGCCGGCTCCAGCTTCGAGTGCCGGTTCCTTACCGAGCACGGCAGCACCTTCCCCGCCTTTCAGGAGAATATCCGCCGCGCCGGCGTCGAGGACTACGTCGAACCCATTGTCGCTTCATCCGAGGACGCAGCCAAGACGTGGGACCGCCCCATCCGCTTCCTCTTCATCGACGGCGATCACTCCTACGAAGCCACCCGGCGCGATTTCTCCCTCTGGGCGCCCTTCCTGATCCCGGGGGGCTGTATCGCATTTCACGACGTGGGCGTGTGGGACGGCGTCACCCAGTTCGTCGACGGGCTGCTCAAGGCAAGCGCGGAATATGTGAAGTTGTTTTCCGTCGCCGGGCTGGCCATGCTTCAGAGGAATCCGCCGGCCCGGGATGATGTCCGGACAGGCCCCGAGGGAAACAAACGGCTCGTAGCGCAGGCCCCGGAGTGATCGGTCAGCCGCGGCACGGCCATACATTATGTGAGGGTAAGGGTATCCAATGAGGACGGACAATAGACCCTTGAACGGGGTTGCCGACACGGATCTCATGTTGCGGGTCCGGTGGGGAGACGAGTGTGCCTTTGCGGAACTGTACCGGCGCTACAACCGGCGATTGCTGGACTTCTTCTACGGGATGAGTAGCAACGCACATACGGCCGAAGACCTTTCCCACGAGACGTTTGCGCGGATCTGGCAGGTGCGCCGCAAGTACGCCGCCACCGGCTCGTTCCCCGCCTACCTGTTCACCTTCGCCCGCAACATCTGGCTCGAGGACTGCCGCAGACAGCGCAAGCAGTGGCGGCTCGGCAGCCGCCGCTCCCTTGATGACGGCCCCGACGGCGTGGGCTATGAACTGGCCGCGGCGGAATCCTACCACCCCGACCGGGCCGCCTACCGCGCGGAACTGAGCAGCCACATCCTGGCCGCCCTCGATGCGCTTCCCGATGAGCAGCGGATGGTGTTCGTCATGCGCAACGTCGAGGGGCTGTCCATCACCGACATCGCCACGGTTCTCCAATGTCCGGAGAATACGGTTCGTTCACGTAAGATATTGGCCATAAAGAAGTTGCGCGAATCGCTGCGCGAAAGCCTCGTTTCATAGTCCTGGGGAGTGTTCCTCAGGTTGCATACAGTACGTCATGAACCGGTTTGTGGAGCTGGACTCATATGAAATGTAGCATGGTTCGCGAGAAGTTTATCCCCTATCTCGAAGGGGAAGCAAGACTTACAGAGCGGCTGTGCGTCGAGGTGCACATCACCTACTGCTACCACTGCCGCGAAGAACTCGACGAACTCCGGGAACTCCTCGCCTCGTCCCGGGCCGCCATCCGCCATCCCCACCCCACGGATCGGTTCGACCTGCTCATGGAGCGCATCGCCCGGAACGAAGCCGCCGTCCAGGCTGCATCCCCCCAGCGCCGGTGGCGCTGGCGCGACCACGCGGTACGCCTCGCCGTGGCCGCGGGCATTGTCATTGCGGTAGGCGCATCGTCGCCGTTCCTCCTGCATTCCACGCGCGGAATCGCGCCGCGCCAGAACACCCCGGCCCCGGTGAATAACGCCGCCGCCTATTCCGCT
>JAFGTL010000286.1 GCA_016934125.1 Candidatus Hydrogenedentota bacterium | reverse complement strand
TGCGAGCGACAGCCTGCTTCCCATCATCATAGCAGTCCCGCGGCCGAACGTCCAAGCCCACCCTGGAGTCAGACACCCCGGGAGTTGAGCCGGAAGGGCGGTCGAGGCCCCTCCGCGGCGGGCAGGTTGACACGACCGGGGAGCGAACCTATACAATATGGGGCAACACAGTGCATCTTCCTCGGGCTGAGGAAGGCCTTTGGAGTTGTGGATGAAGCAGTCCCTGATGAAATTGGTTGACGCCATTCTCAAGCGAATTGAGGAACACCCCGGCACGAGCCAGAGCGAGAGCGGTATCCGTTCCTGGCTCGCCCGGGAGGGCTACAATAAGCGCGACATCGACGCGGCCCTGAAGCTGGTGCGGCCGCACTTCACGGCGGCCCAGCCCGTTGACGGCCACCGCCCCCGGCCGATCCGGACGTTGTCGATGTCGGAGGAACAGCGGCTCACCCCGGAGGCGCGGACGGCGCTGGCGCGGCTGGAGTGCTACGAACTCATCAGCCCGTATGAACGGGAGATGATCCTGGATCGGCTGAACCACTTCGATGGCCAGGTCGGCATCGAGGAGTTGGACTATCTGCTGGCGTGGCTCGTGTGTAGCGGCTGGGACTATGAATCCCAGCACACGATCTTCAACGTCCTCGACGGGGAGCGAGACACGTTTCATTGACGCCTCGGATCGAGGCAGGCCGTGACGCCCGCCCTTCACGGGGCTGCGGCGTCATTCGCACATCCTCGGGAGTCTTTCTGCATGCCGAAGTACCTTGTGGTGGTCGAATCGCCCGCCAAGGCGAAAACCATCAATAAGTTCCTGGGCGGTAAGTATCTGGTAAAGGCCAGCTACGGCCACGTGCGCGATCTGCCCAAACGCGATCTGGGCGTGGACGTCGAGCACAACTTCGAGCCGAAGTATGTGCGGCTGCGCGAAAGCGCCAAGGCGATCAAGGACTTGAAGGCGGCCGCCGAGAAGTGCGACCACGTCCTGCTCGCCACCGACCCCGACCGCGAGGGGGAGGCCATCGGGTGGCACGTGGCGGAACTGCTGAAGGCCGCCAAGAAGCCGATGGATCGCATCGTGTTCAACGAGATCACGAAGCGCCGCATCCGCGAGGCGGTCGAGAACCCCCGGCCCATCGACGAAGACCTCGTCAACGCCTATCAGGCGAGACGGGTGCTCGATCGGCTCGTGGGATACAAGATCAGCCCGATGCTTCAGTGGAGCGTTCGGAAAGGCCTGAGTGCGGGCCGGGTGCAGTCCGTGGCGGTGCGGATGGTGTGCGAGCGGGAAGCGGAGATCCGGGCCTTCGAGCCGGAGGAGTACTGGACGCTGGACGCGCTGCTGCAAACCGAGCGGAACGAAGCGCTTACGGCGCGGTTGAGCAAGATCCGGGGCGAGACGGCGAAGCTTGGGAACCAGGAGGCGGTTCAGGCAGTCCTGCGGGGCGTGGAGGGCGAGACCTTCCGGGTGAACGCCGTCGAGCGCAAAGAGGTGCGGCGCCATCCGTATCCGCCGTTCATCACGAGTTCGATGCAGCAGGAGGCCTCGCGGAAACTCCGGTTTTCCCCGCGCAAGACGGATCGGATCGCGCAGCAGCTTTACGATGGCATCGAGTTGGGCCCGGAAGGCGCGGTGGGGCTCATCACCTACATGCGCACGGACTCGACGCGGCTGGCCTCGGAGGCCATCGAGGACGTGCGCGGCTTCATCGGGGCACAGTTTGCGCCGGAGATGCTGCCCGAGAAGCCCAACTTCTACAAGAGCAAGAAGGGCGCACAGGATGCCCATGAGGCCATCCGGCCGACGCTCACCTCGCGGACGCCCGAGGCCATGGCGGCGTTTCTCAACGAGGATCAGCTCAAGCTGTATACGCTGATCTGGAAACGGTTTGTCGCGTGCCAGATGGCGTCGGCCGTGCTCGATCAGACGGCGGTCGATATCGCGGCCGGCGAATGCATGTTCCGGGCCACGGGCTCGATCGTCAAGTTCCGGGGGTTCACGGCCCTGTACGAGGAGACGCAGGAAGACAAGGGCGAAGGTGAGAACGGCGGCAAGGAGTTGCCGGACGTCAAGGAGGGCGAGGGGCTCTCGCTGGAGGGACTCAAGCCGGAGCAGCATTTCACCAAGCCGCCGCCCCGATACTCCGAGGCGAGCCTGATCCGCGCCCTCGAGGAGAACGGGATCGGCCGTCCCAGCACGTACGCCCCCACCATCAACGTGGTGCTCGACCGCGGCTACGTGGTGCGCGAGAAGGGCCGGTTGATGCCCACGGAACTCGGCGAAGAAGTCAACGGCCTCTTGGTGAAGAACTTCCCCGATATCCTCGATATCGCGTTTACGGCCCGCCTCGAAGACGACCTCGACCATGTCGAGGAGGGGCGCCGCGAGTGGCACGAACTGCTGCGCGAGTTCTACGTGGACTTCGAGAAGGATCTCGACGAGGCGCAGCGGCGGATGGTGGCGGAGGCCGTCGGCGAGGACGCGCGGTGTCCCGAGTGCGGCTCCGAGACCACGTTGCAGCAGGGCTGGTATGGCCCCTTCCTGCGGTGCGTGCGGTATCCGGAGTGCAGCGGGAAGATCAGCCTGCGCAAGAAGGCCCAGGCGGAACCCACCGACGAGATCTGCGAGGAGTGCGGTTCCCCGATGGTGATTCGCATGGGCCGGTTCGGCCGGTTCCTGGCGTGCTCGAACTACCCCAAGTGCAAGAACACGCACAATATCGACGAACAGGGCAACAAAATCGAGCGGCCACCCCGCGAGAAACCCGTCAAGACCGACCAGAAGTGCCCGGATTGCGGCGGGTTCCTCCTGATCCGCAAGAACCGGCGCGGCGAGCCGTTCTACGGCTGCGAGAACTATCCGAAGTGCCGGTTCACCAAGCCGATGGAACTGAATCTCAAGTGCCCCCGGCCGGGCTGCGGCGGTGAACTCGTCAGCAAACGCGCCAAAGGCCGGCGGTTCGTCGGCTGCGACAAGTACCCCGAGTGCGATTTTGCCGTGTTCGGCCAGGTGGACAAGGACACCCCGTGCCCGAAGTGTGGGAATGGCTGGACGATCCTGTTCAAGCCCCGGGGGAAGCCGCGGGTGCGCCAGTGCCCCGTGCCCTCCTGCGACTACGAAGAAGAGGCGCCGGAATAGCGTCGCGGCGCCGCGGACGACGTGAATGACGGAGTCCGACATGCAGCGGTACGTCGATCATCTCGAAGGGGAGCGGGACTTCTCCGCACACACCGTCCGGGCGTATCTGAACGATCTCGAGCAGTTCTGCGCGTATCTGCGCGAGGGGCCCGTCGTGTTCGATCCGGAGCACGATGCGACGAACCAGGCCCCGCCCCGGCTCGAAGATCTGGCCCGTGCCGGCCGCAACGATGTGCGGGCGTTTCTCGCGCATGTGCAGACGGCGGGCGGCTCGCCGCGCACCTCAGCCCGCAAACTTGCCGCCATCCGCAGTGCCTACAAGTTCTTCTGCCGGGTGGGCGCGCTCGACACCAACCCCGCCCAGGAAGTGCGCTCGCCGAAGCTCGGGCGCGATCTCCCGGACGTACTCAGCGTGCCCGAGGTGACGGCCCTCATCGAGGCGCCGGACACCTCGACTCCGCTGGGGGTGCGGGATCGGGCCATTCTCGAGACGCTGTATTCGGCCGGGATCCGGGCGGCCGAACTGGCCGGACTCGCCCTGGGCGACGTGGATCTGGTGGGCGGCACGATCGCCGTGCTCGGGAAGCGGCGCAAACAGCGGATCGCCCACTTGGGCGCGATGGCCGTGGACGCGGTGAACGCGTATCTGCGCGTGCGGGGGGGGCTGGGCAGGCCGCGCCATGACCGCCTGTTCGTCAACGCGCGCGGCGGCCCGCTGACCACGCGGAGCGTGCAGCGGGTGGTGGAGCGATACGCCCGGCAGACGCTGCCCGGCCGGCGGGAGGTGTCGCCCCACACGCTCCGGCACACCTTTGCGACGCACATGCTGAACGCCGGGGCCGACCTCCGGGTGGTGCAGGAGCTTCTCGGGCACGAGAGCCTGTCGAGCACGCAGATCTACACCCACGTGAGCATCGACCGCCTCAAGGAGGTTTACCGGGAGAGCCATCCCCACGCGTGAAGCGCGGCGGGGCCTGCTACTTGGGCGCGGATCGCTCGCGGAGGCGCTGCAGCCCTTCATCGATCGAGTCGACGGGCGCGGGCACGTCGCCGGTATCGCGCCATCGTTGCACCCAGGCGTCGAGCGATGCGACGGCCGCCGGGCCGCCGATGGATGCCAGCCCTCTGGCGGCCAAGTCGTCAAGGGCGCCGAGCGCGGGCGGGCTGCCGCCGAGGATGCCGGTGAGCGTGTCCACGGCGCGGTCGTCGCCCGCCTCGACGAGGCCCCGGATCGCCAGTTCCCGCACCGCGCCATCGCCGGCGGGATCGGCGGCGGCCTTCACCATGGTATCGACGGCGACGGGCGCCTTCGAGCCGACAAGCAGTTGCAGGATCTGCCGCTGGGCGTAGTCCGGGAGGGCATCGAACGCCTCGGCGGCGGCCTTCAGGCCGGGCTCGCCGAGTTGCGTGCACAGGGCGGTGGCCGCCTCGGAGTCGGCGCCGCCTTTGTCGTCGAGCATGTCCGTGAGCGGCGCGACGGCGCGGGGATCGCCGAGGGCGCCGAGGGCGCTGGCCGCGGAGCCGCGGATCTCGCCGTCCGGATCGGTGAGGGCCTGCACCAGCGCGGGCACCACCTCGTCGACGGGCAGGCCGGGCATGTCGCTCAACCCGGAGAGGCCTGCGACGGCCGCGCCCCGTACGCGGTCGTTCGGATCGCTGAGGGCGCCGGTGAGCCCTGGGATCACGCGGAGGTCTCTGATCCGCCCCAAGGCATGGGCCGCCGTGTAACGGACATTGGCGTCGTCGGGATTGCTCAACAGGCCGTAGAGCGGATGGATTGCGCGCTCATCGCCGATCTCGCCGAGTGTATAGGCGGCCAGCAGGCGGATGGGCACTTGCGAAGGCAGGCCGGGAAGCGCGGAGCCCCTGCGTGCGGTGTCGCCGTCGGCCCCGAGGGCGAGGATGAGGACGTCGACGGCATCCGGGCCGAGTGCGCGGGCCCCGTTCCATTGCCTGGTGGCGACATAGAAGGCGGCGCGGGCCGGGCGCTCCTTCGGCATATAGCCGCGAAGGTACAGGGCCTGGCCGGCCGCGTCTACCACGGCGAAATCCGGCTCGGCCAACAGCGCTTCGAGGGCCGCGGTGATCTCGTCGCCGGGGAACTTGGCCAATTCAGCGACGGCACGGACGCGCACCGGCGCGGCAGGCCCTTGGGCAGGCGTCGAGGCCAGGGCGAGGAGTGTGGCCCGGGCGCGTTCGCCGCCCAAGAGGCCGAGGGTTTCCACCGCGCCGGCCCGGATCTCGTTGTCCAGGCCGTTCAGAACTTCGAGCACGGGCTCGAGAACCGCCTCTGCGCCGAAGTCGGCGAGGGCCGCGGCCGCCCGGCTGCGGGGCTCCGGCCCGGCGCCGCGGAAGGATTGGATAAGGGGGGCAATGGCGCGCTCGGGGGCCAGCCGGCTGAGGGCCGTGATGGCGCCGAAGCGCATGAGTTCGTTCTCGTCGCCGGCGGCCAGGCGAAGCAGGGCGATCACCTGCGGCCGCGCGTCGGGCCGGTTGTCGTCGAATTCGGCCAAGGCGCCGGCCGCGGCGTCGGCCACGGCCCGATCGTTCGTCCTGAGCGCGGCGACGAGATGTTTGATCGCCTCGGGCGCGCCGAGGCGGCCCAAGGCCTCGGCGGCGGCCTGCTGGACGTGTCCGTCTTCGTCCTTCAGCGCGTCAATCAGGTGCCGGGCCACCTCGTCCTCGTATCCCTTGCCGGGGCCGGCCGGATCGCCGAGTTGCTGGACGGCCACTTTCCGCAGCCACCAGTCCTCATCGTCGAGTTGGCCGACAAGTTCGCGGAACTGCTTCAACGCGGCCTGCGCTTCGGGCGACGGCTCGTCCGGCGCCGATTGCGGACGCCCCGGCGAACGCATCTTCTCCGCATACTCGGCCACGGTGACGCGCACCTCCTCGTCTTCGATGGCGGGCGCACATTGTTCGAGCCGCTGGCGGATCTCCTCGCCGCCCATCTCACGCAGGACATTGAGCGCGCTCCAGCGGACGCGCTTGGGCCGGTTGCCTTCGCCCCGGATCACGGCCATGAGCAAATCGATCTTCTCCGCGCCGCTGATTCTGCTTAGCGCGTTCCCGGCGGTATTGCGGACTTCAGAATCCTCGTCGTCGAGCGCGGCGACGAGCGATTCGAGGGCGCGGGGATCGCCCAACTCCCCCAGCGCGTCGGCGGCGTCGACTCGAGCCGAGCGTTCCAGGTCGCGCAGGGCCGCACACAAAGGCTCGAGGGCGCGGGGGTCTCCCAGCTCGCCGAGGGCCCGGATGGCCTCGCGACGCACCTCGTCGAAGGAATCGGACAGCGCCGCGATGAGGGGCTCAACGACGTCGGGCCCGCCGATCTGGCGCAGGGCGGACACCGTGGCGACACGCACACTGCTGGATTCGTCCCCGAGACAGGCGGCCAAGGGCCGGATGGCGCGCGGATCGCGGAGCAGGCCGAGCGCTTTCACCGCTTCGAAGGGCGCGTCTCCCGGCCGATCGAGCGCGGCGATCAGCGAGGGCACGGCGTCCGGGCCGGCGCCGGCGATGACGTCCCAGTTCTCGAGGGCGGCGTGGTAGGCGCCGGCTTGGGCGGGGGAGTCCGGCACGAACCCCCGGGCCTCCAAGGCCTTGGCGGCGGCCTGCCGGAGCTCGTAATCCGAGGAGGCGAGCGCGCCGCTGAGGGCGCGCGTGGCTTCGGCGTCCTCGAAACGAGCAAGGGCGCCTACGGCGGCCTTGGTAACGGGGGGGCGATCGCCGCCCACGGCCGCGATGAGCGTGTCCCGGACGCGGGCCCGAAGCGTTGGCTCAGCGGCCGGGCCCACCTGGCCGAGCGTCTCGACGGCGGTTTGGGCCACCTGCGAATTCGCGTGTTTCGCGGCGGCGATCAGGGGGGCGGCCACCTGCGTGGGCGGCAGTTTGCCCAAGGCCGTCACGGCCGCCCTGCGGACTTTCGGCTCGGCCGGCCCGGCCAAGCTCTCGATGATGATCCCGACGGCTTCGTCGGTGCCGATGCTGCCGAGGGCGAGGATCGCGCCCTCGCGGAGCGGCACGAACTCGTCTGTCGCCGCCCGGCGGAGCAGGCGCATCGTGTCGGGCTCGGTGTGGCCGGCCAAGGCGGCCACGGCCGCATCGCGCAGCTTCTCGTCGGCCTTGAGGGCCAGGACGAGTTCCCGGCAGCTTTGCGGGCCGCCCAGGGCGCCCAAGGCGCGCAGTGCGGCTGCGCGAACGCTGAAATCCTGCGCCCGGTGCAGCGTGTCGACAAGAAACGGGATCGCGTCGGGGCTGCCGAGTTCGCCCATCTCCTCGATGGCCACTTGCGTCAGCCACCAGTCGTTCTGCTCGGCATGCTCGATAAGTTGTTTGAGCCTCGCCTGGATCTCCTCGGGCGTACGGGGCTCGGGCTCGGGCTCGGGCGCGGGTTCGGGCGCGGGTTCGGGCGCTTCGGCGGCTTCCACCGCCAACCCGCCGCCGGCGGGCGCGGCGTCTTCCTGGGCCGCCACGTGGACGACGGCCGTCAGGGCGATGGCAATGAGGGCGGCGGCGCTCGCCAAGGCCAGCCGCGAGAGCCGGACGTGGGGCCGGGGGCCTTCGAGCAGGCGCAGAATGCGGCGGCGCAACTGGGACGGCCGGCCGGCGGCGCTCAACGCGGCGGGGTTGACCACCCCGCCCGCTTTGACGATTTCGGCGACGGATACCAGCGATTCGGCGTAGGCCAAGGCCTCGCCGCCGCCGGCCAGCACGAGATCGTCGCAGCAGTGTTCGCGTTCGATGCGGATCCGGCGCGACACATACCACACGGCGGGATGGAAGAAGAGAAGCGCCTCGACCACGCCCTGGAGGATGTTGACGATGTGATCGTAGCGGCGGATATGGGCCAGTTCGTGACGGAGGAGCAGTTCGAGTTGGGCCGGCGTCAGCCCGCTCGCCACCGCCGCGGGCAGCAGCACCATCGGGCGGATCACGCCCACAATGGTCGGCGCCATCACCCGGGTGCAGTAGGCCACCGCCGGGGCGGCAGCAAGCCCGAGGGCCTCGGCATGCCTCGCCAGGGCGTCGAGCAGTGTCGAGTCGCCCACGGGCTCTGCCGATGCGCGCAGCCGGCGGCCTCCTTGGACGGCGAGTAACAGCCGCGCCACCATGAGGGCCACGCCGAGCAGGTAGGCCAGCGTGATCTGGGGCGCGAACCGGGCGAGATCGGCACGGTGGGCCACGGTGCCGGCCCAGTCAGCGAGGCGCTCGACGGTGGAGGCGCCAGCGGGCGCGGGCGCCGCAGCGGGCACGGGCGCGGCCACCGGGGATTCCAGGGCGGCTTCGTGGGCGGGCGGCCCGGCCAGGGCCGGCTCGGCCACGGGCCCGGCGACGGGGACGGCCTGCGGGATGCCGGAGTCCGGCCCGGACACCGTCACCGCGGCCGGCTCGACGGATCGGGCGATCAGTTCAGGGACTTCGACGGGCGCCGGGCGCGCCACGAGGCAGAACGTGGCCACGGGGCAGGCGATCATGATGCCCATCGCGGCGGTGAAGAGGCCGTAGCGCACCCGCGATGAACACCGGCGCAGGGCCGCGCCGGCCACGGCCGCCACCGCGGCGACGGCCACCCCCTGCCACAGGAAATGGGCCAGTACGAGCGTCATCCGCGCACAGAATGCGCCTTCCAGGAGTCCGGCGATGGCATTCATGACTTCTCCTCCGGCTTGCGCTGAACGAGTGCCCGCAGGGCGTCCATCTCGGCGTCGTCGATATCGCAGGTTTCGAGCAGGTGGAGCATGGCGGACGCGGTGGAACCCTCAAACAGGCGATCCACCAAGTCCGCCACCATGTCGCGTTTGGTGGTTTCCGGATCGAGGATCGGGTGATACACGTAGCTGTTGCCGTTGCGCGCCCGGCGCAGATAGCCTTTTTTCGCCATGATCGTCATGATCGTCATGACGGAGGTGTAGGCGAGATCGCGAAACCCGGCCAAGGCATCGCGGACGTGCCGGACGGGCGATGGGCCGTCCGCCCAGAGGATCTTGAGGATCTCGAGTTCGAGCTCGGTAGGATAGCGCGAAGAGGGGCGGGCCATGGCGAATCTCCTTGATCTGGGCGCGGCCTCTAATTTCTTAGTAGTAATTCGTTAGTAGGTTACCCGATTCCGTTCCCCTTGTCAAGGGGGTTTGCAGAAAAAGCACCGGGGCCCCCGGTGCCGCTCTCATGGCCCGGCCAAACGAATGGCCTTTTGACAGGGGGGCGCGGTTGAACTAGAATTTGGTGTTTGCTGCGGGATCGTGTCCCAGTATGCGGATCTCGCGCCTGAAGGCAGTGCGCATACTCTGGGGCTATCTGAGGGAGCCCCAGGAACGAGTCTGCCGCGAGTTTGTCCGATGGACATGAACGATCATATTCGCCGCCACCTCGGCCCGGACGAATCCCTGTTGCTGCTGACGGATACGGATCTGCGCAGGGACGGGACGTTCGGGGAACGCTGGCTTGCCGTCACGACGGACCGCGTGATGATGTTCCCGGACGGCGATCGCCGCAACGGGCCCGAGGAGGAGCTCCCGCTCCGCGACATCAAAGAGGTGAAATCCGTGCATCTCGTGGGCCAGATGGCGCTCGAAGTCGAGACGGACGGCCGGAAGATGGAATTGATGCGGTGCACGAACTCGCTGGCGGAGCGGTTCGGCAAGGTGGCCAAGGCGCTGTCGGATGCCCGGCGGGACGACAAGGAACCTCGGTTCGAGGCGCTCGAGGATGAAGAAGAGCGGCGGTGCAAGGAATGCGGGCGGCTGCTGCCCGAGCGGGGGAGCTTCTGCCCGGCCTGCCTGAAGCGGCACAAGGTGGCGGCGCGGTTCTGGAAGTATCTGGCGCCGCACAAGGGCAAGGCGCTGCTGGTGAGCGCGACGATCCTGCTGGGCACGGGCGCGGCTCTGGTGCCGCCGTATCTGGTGAAGGTGCTGGTGGACGATGTGCTGGGCGGGACCGGCGGCAAGGGGTTGCTGCTCGTCATCGTGATGGGGCTGGTGGCCCTGCACGCGGTATCGATGCTGCTCGGGGTGGTGCGCGGGCGACTGGCGGCGTGGCTCAGCTCGCGCATCATGCACGACGTGCGCTTCGATCTCTACCAAGCGATCCAGGGGTTGACGCTGCGGCGCTACGACAAGACGCAGGTGGGTTCGCTCATGGCGCGGTTGACGGGCGACACCACCATGCTGAACGACGCGTTCATCTTCGTGGGGTTCTGGGCCCTGCCGAGCGTGCTGCAACTGGCGGGGATCTGCGCGATCCTGCTGACGATGAGCCCGATGCTCGGCTTCCTGGTGCTGGTGCCGGCGCCGGGGGTGGTGGCGCTGACGTGGTGGTTCTTCAAGCGCCTCCGGGGCTACTACTTCCTGTGGTGGCAGCGGCGCTCGAAGATGAGCGCCTTGGCCAACGACTGCATCTCGGGCATGCGGGTTGTCAAGGCGTTCTCGCAAGAGGCGCAGGAGATCGGCAAGTTCGAGGATCGGAGCAGGGCCTTCTTCCTGGC
Organism: Candidatus Hydrogenedentota bacterium; assembly: GCA_016934125.1. Lineage (GTDB taxonomy): Bacteria > Hydrogenedentota > Hydrogenedentia > Hydrogenedentales > SLHB01 > JAFGTL01. The sequence goes on along the minus strand of JAFGTL010000286.1, from coordinate 1,369 downwards.
CTGGGCCAAGGCGGACGGCATGTGGGCCACGGCCATGCCGGTGATCACCTTCGTGACGACGCTGGGCACGTTCTTCGTGTGGTATTTCGGCGGACTCCGGGTGCTGAGCGGTTCGGGCGGGCTGACGTTGGGCACGCTGATGGCGTTTATCGCGTACTTGGGCATGTTCTACGGCCCGCTCCAGATGCTCACCCGGCTCACGGACTTCCTGAACCGGGCCATGACGGCCGCGCAACGGCTCTTCGAGATCATGGACACGGATCAGGAGGTATATGACGATCCCGACGCGGAGCCCATGGACGAGGTGCGCGGCGGGTTCGAGTTCCGGGAGGCGCATTTCGCCTACCTGCCCGACAAGCCGGTGTTGAAAGGCGTGTCGGTGTCGGTGAATCCGGGCGAGATGATCGGGCTGGTGGGGAAGTCGGGCGTCGGCAAGACGACCATGATCAACCTGATCTGCCGGTTCTACGACGTCGAGGACGGGGCCATCCTCCTGGATGGGCGCGATTTGCGGCAGATCCGGTTGCGCGATCTGCGGCGCCACATCGCCATCGTGCCGCAGGAGTCGTATCTGTTCCACGGCACGATCTATGAGAACATCGCCTATGCCCGGCCGGACGCGACGAAGAAGGACGTGATCCAGGCGGCCATCGCGGCGAACGCCCATGGATTCATCATGCGGCAGCCCGATGGATACGACACCCGGGTGGGTGAACGGGGCGCGCAGTTGTCGGGCGGCGAGCGGCAGCGGATCGCGATTGCGCGCGCCATCCTCCACGATCCGAAGATCCTCATTCTCGATGAGGCGACCTCGTCGGTGGACACCGAGACGGAGGAACTGATCCAGGAGGCGTTGGGGCGGCTCGTGAAGGGCCGTACGACGTTCGCCATCGCCCACCGGCTCTCGACGCTGCGGAACTCGGATCGGCTGCTGGTGATCGACGAAGGCAAGGTGGCCGAGTTCGGCACGCACGAGGAACTGCTCGGCAAGAAGGGCGTGTATCAGAACCTGGTGGAAATGCAGTCCAAGCTGTCCGCGGCGACGGCCGTGGGCGGGTAAGGCGGGAGAGGTGCCATGTTGATGCAGGGATCGGCCGAATTGCGGCTCGATCTGGCGCGCGAGCCCCACTACGACTATCTCGAGCCCAAGCGGCTCCGCCTGTTCCGGGACGATTCGGGGCGGCTCCGGCTGGTGATCGAGGGCGATCGGTGCTATCTGGACGTCAAGGTGGTGCGCGCGTTTCCCTTCTCCGGGCCGGACGGGTTCGTCGGGCTGTTGGATGGGCGCGATAAGGTGATCGGGCTGATCGAGCACCCGGAGAAGCTCCTGCCGGATTCAAGGGAGGCGGCCCGGGCGGCGCTCGAACGC
>JAFGTL010000285.1 GCA_016934125.1 Candidatus Hydrogenedentota bacterium | reverse complement strand
CGGGGACACCTGAGGTGTCTTCCGTGCACCCCGCGCCGCAAGGCCTGACCAGGCCGGGGAGGATGGGGCTTCCATAAAACCCCTTCTATTATATAGCGCACGGGTGTTTACCCCCCCGCGCGAGGTAACTCGTTGTCTTGCCGGAGGATGGGAGGCGCAGAGAGGTGATCAGAGGGTTTTTTCGGGGCACCAGCGGGCGGGACGGGAGGAAGAAACCATGAAGGTGCAGTGAGGAACGTTGTCGCATCGAGAGGCAAGACGCATCGGCGTGGTTTACAGAGCCAAACAAGTGTGCTAATCTCTGTTGAGGTGGCTGAAACAAACACGGGAGGAGTCCAATGAAGCACATCAAGGTGACGAGCAAGGTGAAACCGTTCATGGCGGCCTCAGGTGCCTGCGACGATTGCATGAGCAAGATGGCGCGGATCAACAGCATCTTCGGGATCCCGTCCTTTGAGAAGGCGTCGCAGAAATGCAGCGTGAAGACGGGAGAGGATTGCTAGGTAGGTTCGGTTGTTGGACAAGGCGGCCGCGGGGGGCATCAGCCCTCGGTGGCCTTTTCTTGTGGGTGGCGAGATTACATGGCAGAACTGAGGGGGAACTGCTGCCCCTGCCTTGGGCACGCGGCGCGACCGACAGGAAGGGACATCTCGTTGCAGTCGGGCTCCGAGCGGAAACTTGCTCGTGTCGAGCCGGTGCTGGTAGACTCGCGCGTCAGTTCAACCGAAGTAGTCAGGAGGAGAGACTGAATGAAGCACATTAAGGTGACGAGCAAGGTGAAACCGTTCATGGCGGCCTCAGGTGCCTGCGACGATTGCATGAGCAAGATGGCGCGGCTGAACAGCATCTTCGGGATCCCGACCTATGACAAGGCGCTGCAGAAGTGCAACGTCAAGACGGGGGGGGCTTGCACTTGATAGCCTGACAGATGTGGCGGCCGCCGGACGTGTGCAGTCCGGCGGCCGCTTCGTTTTGTGCGGGTGGGCAAACCGTTAAGGAGATTGACTGGGATGAGTGTGGCGATGTCGATGTTGCTTTTGGTGATCACAGCCGAGGCCCCGGGAGTGGGCACGGGCTCGTCGGGCGGACTCGTCGGCTTCCACGGTGAGTTGAGTGAGGTGGATGTGGTGGCCGATTCGCAGCCGGCGGATGTCTCCGGGGGGCGGCCCGACGCCGCCGACATGGATCTGGTGGGGATGGCGCGCTGGGCGATGGAGGCGTTGAAGAAGAACCCGCGTCCCGGCCTGGGCTATGAATGCCGGTTCTCGATGCGCCTGCTGGCGTATCCGCCCGGGCCCGGGGCCACCGATCACGATCCGATCACGGCCGGGGACACGGAGAACCGGCTCGACTGGGAATATGGTTACATGAAGGACATGTGCGGGGACGCGTCGGCGGATGCGGTGGCCCGCGGCGTGCGGGAGCGGATCCGGGGACACCTCCGCGATGACGGGCTGTGCTGGGTATCGGCGGCGGCGTTCAGCCGGTTGCCGGGCGAGTGGGCGAACCACTGGACGACGGGCAAACTGCTGATCAGCTTGTGCAACGACTACCGGCGGACGGGCGATGAGTCGCTCCGGCCCGAATGCCGGAGGATGTTCGAGGGGTTGCGCGATCGGGCCGACTGGGTGGACGGGCGGGCCTATTACGCGGGGGGCAACAGTTGTTGGGACGAGCGCAACTGGGCGATCACGGACGCATCGCCCTATTCGCCCGCCATGCTCCTCGAAGCGGTCGTGTTCTACTACGAGACGTTGAAGGACGAGGACGCGCTGGCCTTTGCGGAGGCGGTGGCGAAGGGCGAGATGGCGCACGATCAGTGGGCCCACTGGATTCTGCGCGATCCGGCGTCACTGACGCCCGAACAGCAGGAGCAGATCAAGCTTACGAGCAGCATCGAGATCTGGCCTACCGCGCCGATGACGGCGAACCTCCAGGTGCGGCCGGACGGCTCGTTCGACCACCACAGCCACATGCGTGGGCATCAGGGCTGGGGCATGGCGCATCTGGCGTCGATCACGCGCGAGCCCGAGTTGGTGGCGTGGTCGAAGCGGCTGTGCGACTTCTTCCTGTCCCGGGGCACGGACTTTGGGTGGATCCCGGAGTCGGTGACGTATCCCCGGCGCTCCGAAACCTGTGCGGTGGCCGACGTGATCGATATCGCGGCGTGCGTGGCCCAGTGCGGGTATCCGGACTACTGGGACGTGGTCGAGCGTTTCATCCGCAACTACATCCGCGAGGCCCAGTTCTTCTTTGCCGACGACTACGTGGCGCTGTACAAGCAGCTTCACCCGGGCGAGGAGGGCGACGAAGGACTGGCGCTCGCGCGGGACTTCGAGGGCGGATTCCAGGGGGCCATGGGCATCACCGATCGCTGCTACGCGGGCACGGAAATGGACATGATGGGGTGTTGCGTGCCGGAGGGCATGCGGGCGATCCACACGGCCTGGAAGGACACGGTTGTGCGGGGCGGCGACGGGGTGTACGTCAACCTGTGCTTCGATCGCGACGCGCCCGAGGCCAAGGTGGTGTCATTCCTGCCGTACGCGGGGCGCATTTCTGTGGAATCCAAGGTGGATGGCGACTTCTTTGTCCGGCCGCCATCATGGGCGCCGCGGGATGCGGTGAAGGCGTATCGGAACGGCGAGGGCGCGGTGGTCGAGTGGCACGGGGCTTATGTGGCGTTTCGCGGCGCAAAACCGGGTGATTGCCTGACGGTAACCTATCCCCTGGTGAGGTTTGTGCAGAGGCAGACGGTGAAGAACGCCCCGGGCGAGCCCGATCGCCCGATCACGGTGACGTGGCTCGGCAACACGGTGCTCAAGCTCGAGCCGGAGGGCGAGCTGCTTCCCCTTTACCGGACTGTGCCGCGGGGGCTGCCGCCGCTGCCACGGTAGGGGCAGGTTCCTGCCCAAATCCGCAGGTAAGGAACGCGGCAGGATGCCGCGTCTACGTTTCCGAGCAACGCAGAAGCGGCATCTTGCCGTTTTCTCTGCGTCTGCCGTCCATCAAGAAGCCCACGATGTATGGAGCGAAACGGCAAAGCAGCGGAAAGGCCCGCCGCGGCGGGCCAATTGGGACTTCGTCTCCCACGTG
>JAFGTL010000284.1 GCA_016934125.1 Candidatus Hydrogenedentota bacterium | reverse complement strand
TCTCGTAGAATACCTGCTCCAGCTTGGCCAATTCGTCCTCGGGGTTCGCCTTGGCGTTCTCTTTGTCGTAGTAGCTCCAACTCATGCCCCCGTATTCCCAGTTCAACGCCGTCACGCCCCGTTCTGCGAGCCGGCTCTGCTGTTCCTCCCCCTTCGAGGACGTCACGCACGTCGCCCATCGCGCCGCCGGTTCCTCCGAATACCACGGGAAATGCAGCCCGCGCCCCTTGCCCTTCACGATCACCGGCAGCACGATCTCCGCGGCGTTGTCCTCCTCGTCGGCCTCGGCGATTGCGTTCTCCGGATCCACCTGCGCCCACACGGTGTACAGCCCGTTCTGTGCCGACGACCACGTGAATGCCCCCTCCGCAACCAGCGTCGTCTCGGCCCCGCCATCGGCCGCGCCGGGCACAGCCGCCTTCACCCGCTTCAGCGTCAACGTCTTCTCCGCCACCTTGGCGCCTGCCCCGTCGAACACGGTAACCCGGGCACATGGATCCGACGCGATCCCTGCCGTACACGTCGCCCGAACCGTGATCCGCACCTCCTCCTCTTCCTGGGGAAGTGCCGGATTCGTGAACAGCCCCCCCGTCAGGTAGGGTTCCGCTGTGATCGAGAGATTCTCCGCCGCCCCGGCACTCACCGCGCTCGCCGCCAAGGCGACGGCCACCAATACTCGCCAGCCACGTAACATCACCAGTCCTCCTTGCCAAGCCGTCGCCCGCCATCAACCTGCGGGCAGTGTACCTTACCGCACCCCTGATCGAAAAACGGGCTGCTCTTGAATTCAGCAGGATGGAGCCGGATACTTGCACCCCGTTATGCAACCATCTTGGCCGACGTCGGGTTTTGAAAGGAGTGTCCCATGAAATACAGCGTTACCAGTGTCATCCTCCCCGACCTCGATGTCCCGGAAACCTGCCAGCTCCTTCAGGAACTCGGCTACGACGGCATCGAGTGGCGCGTCCGCTATACCAAGCCCGAGGCCGTCGGCAAGGGATACGCCTTCTGGGGCGAACACAAGACCGGCCTCTCGCCCGCCAACATCGCCGAGAAGGCCGATGAAGTCGCCCGCATCACCGCCGACCACGGCCTCGCTATCGCCTGCATCGCCGCCAACCTCCGCTGCGATGAACTCGACGACGTCAAGCGCCTCGCGGATGGTGTCGCCCGCATGGGCGACGTCCCCATCCGGCTCGGCGCGCCCAAGGGTTACGATCGCACCGTCCCCTATCCCGTGCTCTATGAGCAGGCCGTCGAGGCCTATGCCAAAGCCCTCGAGGTACTCAAGCCCTATGGACTCCGCGCGATCATCGAGATCCACGGCGGTACCATCATGGTGAGCGCGTCCCTTGCCTACCGGATTGTCTCGAACTTCTCGCCCAGCGAGATCGGCGTCATCTACGACGTGAACAATATGGCCAAGGACGGCTTCGAGACCTTCCGGATCGGCATGGAACTCCTCGGCGATTACCTTCAGCACTGCCACGCCGGCGGATGGCGGCCCGTCGCAAAGGAACGCCGCGATGACGGCACCCTCGAATGGGGATACGACGGCTGCGATCTCGCCGACAGCATCCTCGATATCGCCCAGTTCATCGCCGATCTCAGGGCCGTCGACTACCAGGGGTTCATCTCCATCGAGGATTTCCGGAGCATGGATCATCGCGAGAAGCTGAAACGGCAGATCGACTACCTGCGCGGCCTCGAATAGCACCCCTTGATCCGCGGGCAGCGAATGGGCCATAAGAACCACGGAGTTCATGTCCTCGGAGGGGCGGCGTCCATCCACGTCGGCGCGGCCTGAACTTGGGAGGCTGGCGCAGTTGATGACGTCCAGGAAAGCGCTCTTCCTTCTTCTGGCGGTCGCCATCGTTGGCGGCGTAGTGTGGCTTGCCGTGGCCGGACGCGGGCGTTCCGGCCCCGACGCCTCGCGTGCGCCTGTCTCTGTCGAGCCCGCCGCCCATGACGTCGAAGGGGCCGCCGGGGATTCGGTGGCCCAGCCCGAAGCCGCGCGGGACGCGTCCGAGCCGAGTGGGGGAGAGGGCGTCGTCGAGGTGTACGGCACCGTGAGCGACGCCACCACCGGCGCCCCCATCTCCGGCGCCTCGCTCCAGCCGACGAACGTAGGCGTCCCAAGGCGCCGGGGCGATGATGATCGCGAGGAGTTCGGCGGCCCTGTCGTCATCACCGATGCCGATGGCGCCTTCTCCCTGCCCATGTCCCCGGAGCGATTCGGCACGGTCACCTGCCACGCCCCCGGACACGTCGCCGGCCACGAGCCGTTGCCGAAGTCCCCAGGCGCCCGCGTCCGAATTGACTTCCTCCTGCTGCCGGGCGCTTCCGTGTCCGGTGTCGTCAGGGATCGCGTCAGTGGCGAGCCTATCGAGAATGCGTTCGTCTGCCTCGGCGATGCCCGCATGAACCTCGTCGAACGCTTCGTCGCGCACAACGTGGCCGGACTTCCGGGCGATTCCACCGATTCGGCGGGCGCCTACGAGATCGACGGGGCGCCCGCGGGCGTATATCGTCTCACGGTGCAGGCCCGTTCTCTGGGGTATCTCTGCATGCCCGAGGACGCCGTCAGCATCGAGATCGAGGCCGGCCACGCCTACACCGACATCGACTTCGCACTCAGCCCCGCCGGTTCCGTCGAGGGAACCGTCACCAATCGCCGCGCCGAGCCCGTTCAGGGGGCTGTCCTCCGCGTTTATCCCGCGAACCTGATTCAGCACGTGATGAAGGGCATGGAATCGGCCGATACAGAGATCTTCGAGTCCCCCATGGGAAACACCGACGAACTCGGCGCCTTTCTCATGCGCGGGCTGAGCCACGACACGGAGTACCGCGTCGGCGTCAAGGCTGCCGGCTATGCCTGGGCCGCCAGCGAGCCCTTCCAAACCCGTGAAGATGCCCCCACCGCCCGGGCGGATGTTGTGCTTGAGGAAGGATGCCGCGTCGCGGGACTCGTGCGCGGCCCCGACGGCGGCCCGCTGCCCGAGGCGTTCGTGTCGCTGGTGCCTGAATCCTTCGCACGCGATGCCGGCTGGATGGGGCCTCCGGAGAACGCGAAGGCCGATTCCGACGGCCGGTTCGCCTTTCCCAACACCGGCGCCGGCCGCTACCGGCTTATCGCCGGCATGCGCTCGCGACGCCGTGGCCGTATGGCAACCGAACTGCAACTCGACGTGGATGGCGTCACAGACATCGAGAATATCGAGCTGATCATCGAAGAGCCCAGGAGGCCCGAGGGCACTGGGCAGATCACCGGCACCGTCGTCGCCGACTCCGGCCAGCCCGTGCCCGAGGTGCCCGTGCGCGCCCGGCCCGGCCTCATGGCCGGCCGCCAATTCCGCGCCACCACCGGCCCCGATGGCGCCTTCGCGTTCACGACCCTCGACGGATCGTCCTATGCCCTCGAGGTGGTCTGCGATGCCGGCCGGGCCCGGCTGGAGGGCGTTGCCGTCGGCTCGAACGTCACCCTCCGCCTTGCCCCGCCCATCCTCGTGAGCGGCACCGTCGTCACGGCCGCCGGCGCATGCGTCCCCGCATGTCAAGTCAGCCTTGAATCCCTCGATGACGAGTCCGACGCCGCCCACACGATACGGGATCTGTTTCGTAGCGTGTTCGATCCCGAGGGGGGCGGCGCCGCCACCGACGCCGACGGCTACTTCGAGTTCCTCAACGTGGAACCGGGCCAATACTGCGTGAAAGCCGAGAGCCCCTCCGAGGGGGCCGGCGCCTCGAACCCGTTCACCGCCGCGGCCGGCGCCGATGTCACCGGCCTCGTCGTCGTGCTCGAGCCCGGACGCCGGTTCAGCGGCACCGTCGTGAATGCCCGTGGCGAACCCGTCAAGGGCGCGCTCGTCGTGCTCTCTCCGACGGGCGGCAACGACATGACCTCCCAGTTCATCACCCAGATGCTGCCTACCGGCCTCCAGAAGACCGCCGGTTCCGCCGTGTCCGGCCAGGACGGTACGTTCACCATCCCCCAAGTGGCCCCCGGCGCCTACCAACTCGCCGCAACCCATCCCGACTACGCCAGGGCCGTCGATTCCGCCGTCCGCATCCAGCCCGGCCGCGACACCGCCGGCTATCGCATCGTGCTGCCCGCCGCCGGCAAGGCCAAGGGCCGTTACGTCGTCGGCGGGGTTCCCCAGGCCGGCGTCGCCGTCATGCTCATCGGCCCGGCCGGCATCCAGTTCGCCACCACCGACAGCGCCGGACACTTCGAAGTCACCGGACTCGCCCCGGGCTCCTACCTCGTCAACCCGCTCGACGTCACCCAACTCATGTACCGCGGCGATCTGGATCTCCAATCCATCGACATCCAACCGCAGGTCATCGACGTCGCCGAGGGGCTGACTACCGACATCGATCTCGGCGCCACCCAGGGCGTGCCTGTGTCCGGCACGCTCTACGCCGAACACCTCGATTCCCTCACCATGGTGCTGCTTCGGAAGCCCGGCGGGCCGGACTTCCAGTCCATCAGCCCTGAGAACATCACCCAGTGGATTGACGCGATCCGCTATCTCGGTGGCCAGACGCTCGTCAACCCCGACGGCTCGTTCTCCCTCGACAATGTCGCCCCCGGCGATTACCTCCTCGAGGTGTATTCCGTCGACCTCGGCTCCGGCCCGCCCGATATCGAGGCCCTCCTCAACGCGGGCGAAACGCCCCGTCTCCAACAGGCCGTTACCGTGGGTGACGCGCCCATTTCACTGGATATCGTTCTGCCGGCGCAATAGCCGTAAGGACTGGCAGGCGGAGTGGGGGAAGGGGGCCCGCAGATGGGGCTCTTGCGGAGGCGGTGACAACGCCGCGTTGTCAGGCCTGGGCCGCAGCCGGACGCGTCCGGCGCCCGCGCGGCGCCGCAAGCTTCACCACCAGTAACTCCAGCGCCAGCGCCCGGTTCACGCCCGTCGAGCGGAGCCGCAGTTCCGCTTCCATACACAGCGAGAACGCGTCGCGCACCTTTTCCCGGCCGAGTTTCTTGGCGAGCGGCCGCACTTTGCCCGCCACGTAGGGATTGACGCCGCGCGCATCCTCCGGCGGGCCTGTCAACGTGTACGCTGTCTTCAACAACCAGTTGATGGAGCCGAGGATCTCGAACTCGTTCTTGCCCAGATCGAGGAGCGCACGCAGGGCGCGCACCGCGTCGCCCATCTCCGATGCCGCGATTGCGTCCGTCAGCGCCCAGATCTGCTCCTCCGCAACATCGGCGCACGCCGCTGCGATGTCATCCTCGAGAATCGCGTCCCGATCGCCCACGTAGTCGCATAGCACCGAAACCGCGTTGACCACGTCCCCGAGATGCGTGCCCGTCCGCCTGATGAGATAGCCCGCCACCGAACCGTCCATCCGCTTTCCGCGCGCCGTGGCCTCCTTCTGCGCCCACGTGGCCGCGTCGCGCTCGCGTACGGCCGGACACTCGACGATCACTCCGGATTTCTTGCAGGCCTTGTAGAACCGCGAGCGTTTGTCGACCCGTTTGGCTACGAAGACGAGAATGGTGTCCTGGTTCGGGGACTCCAGATAGGGCAGGAGCGGTTCGGCGGCCGAGGCGCCTTCGTATCGCTCGGCGCTCTGCACCACCACCACCCGGTATTGCGTCAGGAACGGCACCGTCTGCGCCATCGACACGATTTCGCCCGCGTCCGTCTCGTCGGCGTGGTAGCCGGAGTAACACAGATCCCGCATCCCGGGATCCACGTATTTCGCCGTCAACCGCTCGACCGCTCGTTGGGCAAGGAGCGGCTCAAAGGTGGCCTCTCGGGCTTTGGGGGATTTGAATGGGCAGAACAGGTATACGGGCGCCGGCGTCGCGGACTCTACGGTGTCGAGAAACTCGCCAACGTTCACACCATCACCATGGTTCGATCGTGCGGTAGAAGATGTCGGAGGCCAACTGTTCGAGCGCTTCCGAGGCGCCCCGGTTCTCTTCTTCGGTGGCGAAGGAACGAACCGTCGGCAGGAACATCTCCGCGTTGCCCCGGAGCCGATCCGACGATTGGCCCGACGCCCGCGTGTAGAAGCTCGTTTCCCCCGCCATCGAGCGTTCCTGCCACAGCACCTCACCCGTCCGCCGATCCGTTACCCGTACGCCCGCCGTCACCACGCACAGGTACTGCGTCACCCGATCATCGGCGTCATAGGTCAGCCCCCGGAGATCGTAATCGGTGACCGCACCTTCCACTACGAGATCCGCGCCTTCGTAGTCCACCACCTTCAGCCGCCCGTCGGCCATGAACTTCCGGATTACCGCGTTCGTCAGCGGCGCCTGCAAATCGTATTCTCTGCTGGCGTTCTGGAACGCGGACACGAACACGGTCTGGTACTTCTCGTCCAACGAACTGCCCGTCGAGTATCCGCATCCTGTGGCCACAACCACGAGCACCACACACACGGCCGCCCATCGAGTCTTCTGGTTCATGAATCCACCCGCCCTGCACCCGCGCCGTTCTCTTGCAGCCAGGCCCGGGCTTGGTTCGCAGCGTCCGTCTCGCCGAATTCCTCGGCCACAATGGTGTAGTAAATGGTCGCCGCAGTGAATTTACGCCGCTTTTCGTAGAACTGCGCCGTCTGTAACCGCTGCTGTGCCAATAAGTTGCGCATTTCGACCCGCTTCGCGCCCAATTCGCTTCCCCGCCCGTCGCTCGGGAAACGCTCCTTGAATTCGTCGATCGCCGTCACGGCGAGCTGGCTCGGCGCTTGGTCGTAGTCTGCCGGCAACGAGGCCTCGTAGTAACACACCGCCAGCCCATAGCACGCGTCGTCCACCCAGTCCGACTGCCCGTAATCCTCAACCACCCGCCGGTATTCGAATGCCGCCTCGACGTACTCCTCGAGCGTGAAATGGCACAACCCGATCTTGTACTGGGCCTCGGCAGCCGCGTCCGTAAACGGTTGGTTGTCAATCACCATCGAATACACCGTCACCGCCTTGCGGAACGGGCGCCCCTTGAACCGGTGCCACCACCCCTTCTCGAGGTTGGCTTTGCCTTTCGCGTAGTACGAATCACCCACCTCGTACTGCTTCGCGATCACCTCGTCGAACAGATCCGTCTGCGGGTAATCCGACAAGACCCGCTGAAACTCCTTGGCCGCGTCCATGAACTTCTCTTGTGCGAGCCGGATCTCCCCCCGCAGGAACTGGTTGTCGTCCGCATAGTCCGTGTCGCCGTAGAATTCGTCGAACTTCTCCGTCTCCCGGATGGCCTCGTCGTAGCGCCCTTCCGTGAGCAGCGAGCGGGCGTACTCCACTTGGAGTTCGGGCGTCTCCTTCGGCAGTCGCTTCAGGTTGATGAACCGCCCGATCTGCGGCGTGATCACCCGCTGCGCCCCGGCCGGAATCGCCACCACCGACACGAGCGCCGCCGCCAAGAACCACCGTATTGACAATCTGCCCATTCCATTCTCTCCAGGTGCGGCCCCTCAGGGACAGTAGCACTGTCTGCTTGGATTCTATCTCCCAGCGACGATACTAGCAGCAACCCTTCCCGGAACGCAAGACTCGCCCCACTCACACCGCCCGATCCGCCAGGGCCTCAAACGCGGCGATCGCCCCCGAGAGGGCCCCATCGTCGATATCCAGGTGAAACACCATGCGCAGCCGCGTCGGCTTCGTGGCCAGCACCAGTACGCCCCGCTCCGCCAGCCGCTCTGCCATCGCCCGGGCATCCGCGACGTCGATGTACACGATGTTCGTCGGCGACGGCATCGGGAAGGCATACCGGCCCGAAAGCGCCTCCCGGAACCGGCGTGCCCGCTCGTGATCCTCGCGGAGCCGGCTCACGTGACGATCGAGCGCATACATTGCCGCGGCGGCCAGCACCCCCGCCTGGCGCATGCCGCCGCCCAGCATCTTGCGGTATCGGTGCGCCCGATCCACCGCCGCAGCATCCCCCGCCACGATTGAGCCCACGGGCGCCCCCAAGCCCTTCGAGAAGCAGAAGGACACCGTATCCACGTGCCGGGCGTATTCGCCGGGTTCCACCCCGCTCGCAACCAC
>JAFGTL010000283.1 GCA_016934125.1 Candidatus Hydrogenedentota bacterium | reverse complement strand
CGGCTGGGCACGAGGTAGTCGCGGGCGCCCTCGGGCGACGAACTGGTGAGGATGGGCGTGTGATACTCGACAAAGCCGCGCTCGGTGAGAAAAGCGCGCGTCAGTTGGGCCGTCTTCGAGCGGAGGAGGATGTTCTGGTGGAGGCGCTCGTGGCGGAGGTCGATGAACCGGTAGGTGAGGCGGGACTCCTCGGGGTACTCGAGTTCCTGGTTGACGGGGAACGGGAGCTGATCCGCGGCGGACTCGAGATCGAACGCCTCGGCCACCACCTCGATGTCGCCGGTGGGCAGGTTCGCGTTGACGGTGTCGGGCGTGCGGGCCACGACGCGGCCCGTGATGATGACGACGCTCTCGACGCGGACTTCCTCGGCGTTGGCGAAGAACGGGCGGTCGGGATTGATGACGATCTGGGTGAGGCCGTAGTGATCGCGCAGATCGATGAAGATGACGCCGCCGTGGTCCCGTTTACGGTGGATCCACCCGGAGAGGCGCACCTCGGCGCCCACGTTCTCTTTGCGGAGCGCGCCGCAGGTGTGTGTCCGATAGGGATGCATAGAATCGAGTCTCCTGCCGGTGCCGTTACCAGTATGGGGATCAGGCGGCGCATGGTACCGATGCGGGCCGCAGATTGTCAAATTCGCGGCCGATTTCGGGCTCGATGAGGGCGCCGTTGCCGAGGGCGCGGGGCCGGCCCGCGCGCCCTTGGCGGGGGTGCGGGGTTGCCTTTTCGGCCGGGGAGTGGATACTATGCAGGGGTCTGCGAAGCCGGTTTGGCAGGCCAATCGGGGGAGGGCTGCGTGTTGGTACGAGCGTTCTTGACATTGGAGCCGATGGACGGCACGCCGCAGCGGGTTCCAATCGGATCGTCCATCGTGCTGGGCCGTGCAATGGATTGCGGCATTGTCCTCGACGACGAGGCGGCGTCGCGCCGCCACATCGAGGTGTTCGCTGCGGACGGTGCGTTTCACTGGCGGGATCTGGGCAGCACGAACGGCACCCTGGTGAACGGGTTGCGGATGCTCGAGGGGGTGCTGAACGACGGCGATGAACTCCGCATCGGCGAAACCCTCCTCATCTTCGAACTCGAACAGATCCCGGATGAGGAATCGGAGCAGGCCGAGGAAACCACGCTGTTCAAGGAAACGCTGGCCGACTGGGACTCGGCGCCGGCGGCGGACTCGATGGAGGGGAAGTCGGAGGGCCTGCTCCGGGCCGTGTACGCGGTGATCAACGAAATCGCGTCCAACTACGAGCCCTGCTCGCTCGTGGATCGGATTCTCGAGACCACCGTGCGCGCCATTGACGCGCAGCGGGGCGCCATCTTTTTCACCTCAGAGAAACGGGGCGCGGTGGATCCGTGTCCGGTGTGCGGGCGGTTCCACGTCATCGAGGAGGGCGATCTGCGCCACGTCGAGCGCGACGCGATCCGGATCAGCAGCACGGTGGCGTCCCGCGTGCTCACGCGAGGCGAATCGGTGCTGTATCAGGACTCGGAGGGCGACGAGGATCTCGACATTGCGGACAGCATCATGTCGCTCAGCCTGCGCTCGATCATCTGCGTGCCGCTCCGGGGCAAGTCGGGCATCCTCGGCATCCTCTACATCGACACGAACCGGCAGGGCCACAAGTACACCCACGAACACATGCTGTTGAGCACGGCCGTGGGCAACAGCGCCGGGCTCGCCCTCGAAAACGCCACCATGCACCTCGAAATGCTCGAAAAGCAGCGCATGGAACAGGAAATCCAGCATGCCTGGACGATCCAGGAGGGGTTCCTCGTCAAGGAATGGCCCGAAGGCGAGCCCTGCTTCGAGGTCTACGGCAAGACCAAACCCGCCAAAACCGTCGGCGGCGACTTCTACGATTTCATCCGCCCCCTGCCCGGCCGCGTCGGCATCCTGATCGGCGACGTGAGCGGCAAGGGCGTGCCCGCGGCGCTCACCATGGCCCAGTTGCTCGCCGAATTCCGGCTCTGCGCCCGGGGCGATCGGCCTCCGTCCGAGGTGATCAAGGCCCTGAACGAGGATCTCTGCGCCCGCAGCCAGCGCGGCATCTTCTGCACCATGTGCTACATCACCCTCGATCTTGAAACGGGCAAGGTGTTGTGCTGCAATGCGGGCCATCATCCGGCCCTCCGGATTCGCGCCACCGGCGCGGACACCTTCGGCGGCGCCACGGGCCCGCCCGCCGGCATTGTGCCCACGGGGCCGTGGGCGGACGACGGGCTCGATCTCGGCGCGGGCGAATCGGTGCTGCTCTACACGGACGGGATCGTCGAGGCGCGCAAGCACGGCGTCGTCGAGGTGGTCGAGGGCGGGCTGCGCGAGTTTGGGATGGGCGCGCTGTGCCGGGTGGCCGCGGAGGAACACGCGAGCGCGCCCCGGGCGCTCCTGGAACGGATCAACGCCGAGATCGACGCGTATTGCAGCCCGGGCATTCCGCACGACGACTGCACGATGATCGCGTTGCGGTATCTGGCGGGGGCGGAATGCTAGGCGCGCGCGATCCGGGACACGGCGAGGCCCCCGTATGAGTGGACACGATATTCGTATCGAACTGGCCTCCGATCCGCGGCTGCTCGCCTCGGTTCGGGCGCTGGTGCGGGGGTACGTCTCCGGGTTCGGCGTGCCCCGCCACCGCGTCGAGGACATCGTGCTCGCCATTGACGAGGCGTGCAGCAACGCCATCCGGCATTCCTACGAGGGCAAGACGGACGGGCGACTATGTGTAGACTTCCGCTCCGACGCGGACGGGCTCGAGTTCGAGGTGTGCGATGACGGCATCCCGGCCCGGCCCGAGCACGTCGAGCAACGCGCCTTGGCCGTGCCGGAACGGGCCGCCCTGACGCCGGGCGGGCTGGGCGTGCAGTTCATTCACCGGATCTTCGACGAAGTCGAGTTCCATCCCGGGCCGGCCCGGGGGAACCGCGTCGTGATGCGGATGCGCCTGTCCGGGCACGAGGGATCGGATCCGGAGCGGGATTGAAGGAGCGATATCATGGGCCTGGAGATCGACGAGCGGGAAGGGGACGGAGCGTTCATCGTGACGGTATCGGGGGAGGTGGACTTGTACAGTTCGCCCGAACTCCGCCGCGCCGTCACGCAGGCCGTCGCCAAACGCACGGGCACGGTCGCGGTGGATCTCCGCGGCGTCCAGTACATGGACAGTTCCGGCGTGGCGACGCTCGTCGAGGGGTTGCGGGCCGTGGCCGACACGGGCACCGGATTCGTGCTGGTGGCCCCGTCGCAACCGGTGGTCAAGGTGCTCCAACTGGCCCGGCTCGACGCGGTGTTCGACATCCGGGACCGCCTATGAACGGCGCGGGGCGAAGCGGGCATTTGCGGCGTGCGGACGGGAGCCGGCCATGACGGCGTTGACGGCCCTGGTAGGCGGCGCCGGCCGGGCGGCCCTGAACCAACTCTACGGGGTGGCCCGGGTGTGCGTGCTTATCGTGGACACGCTCTACTGGCTGGTGGCCGCGCCGTTCCGGGGCAAGGGGCTGCGGATCCGGGCCGCCGTCGAGTGCTTCGTCGAGTTCGGCTATCACTCGATGCCCATTGTCGGCCTCATCTGCTTTCTCATCGGCGCGATCATGGCCATGCAGGCGTCGTATCAACTGGCGCGGTTCGGCGCGACACAGTACATCGCCAACCTGGTGGGCGTGGCCGCGGTGCGCGAGCTGGCCCCGCTCATGACGGCGATCATCCTGACGGGCCGGAGCGGCTCGGCCATCGCGGCCGAGATCGGCACCATGAAAGTCGCCGAGGAGATCGACGCTCTCGACGTCATGGGCGTCAACCCGACGAAGTTCCTCGTGGTGCCCAAGTTCCTCGCCATGGTGGCGGCGATCCCCTGCGTGACGGTGCTCGCCATGTTCATCATGATCCTCGGCGGGTTCGTGCTGTCGACGATGGTGCTTTCGGTGGACGTGGGCCTCTACATCGAGAACACGGCGGGCGCGCTTCAGTTGAAAGACTTCGCCACGGGCATGACGAAGAGCGTGTTCTTCGCCATCGTGATCTGCTGGGTGGGCGTGTATCGGGGATTTCAGGTGGAAGGCGGGGCGGAGGGTGTCGGCAAGATGACTACCTCATCCGTGGTGACTTCCATCTTTTTCATTATCATCGTGGACTTGGTGTTCTCGGCGTTGTTTTACTTCGCGGTATAGGTGGGCCCTGGCGGGCCGGGATGGGCATGGAACAGGAGAACGAATACGCCATCGAGGTGGAAGATCTCGTCGTCCGCTACGGCGATCAAACCGTGCTGGACGGCGTAAGCTTTCAGATCCGGCGCGGCGAGACCTTCGTCATCCTCGGCGGCAGCGGCCACGGCAAGAGCACCCTGCTCCGCAACCTGGTGGGCCTCATGCGGCCGTTCGCGGGCCGGATCCGGATCAACGGGCAGGATTTCACGGCGATGTCCGACGCGGGGCGCATGGAGGTGCGCAAGAAGATCGGCATGTGCTTCCAGGGCTCGGCCCTGTTCAACTCGATGTCGCTCGCCGACAATGTCGCCCTGCCGCTTCGCGAGCACACGAAGCTCAAGGAATCCACCATCGACATCATGACGCGCATCAAACTGGAACTGGTGGGCCTGGGCGGATACGAAGATTACCTGCCCGCGGAGTTGAGCGGCGGCATGCGGAAACGGGCCGGGCTCGCGCGCGCCATGGCCATGGATCCCGAGATCATCTTCTACGACGAGCCGTCCGCGGGCCTCGATCCGATCGTGGCCGCGGGGATTGACATGCTCATCCGCAAGATGCAAAGTACCTTCAACCTGACGAGTGTCGTCGTGACGCACGAGATGGCGAGCGTGAAGCTCATCGCGGATCGGGTATGCATGCTGCGCCACGGCCGGATCCTCGCGATGGGCACGCTCGATGAACTGGCCGCGTCGGACAATCCGTTTGTGCGCCAGTTCTTCGAGCGGCGTCCCGATGAGGATCAGGAGGATCGCGACGACTACCTCCGGGCGCTCACCGGGGGATCGGAGCGAACCGCCCCGGGCCCGCAGGAGCCGGAAGATGGCCGCTAGAAAACACGATTTCACCGCCACCGAGATCAAGGCCGGCGCCCTGGTGCTGGCGAGCATCGCGGTGTTCGCCGCGTTTGCGGCCGCGATCAACGAATACCGGCCCCGGGCCGAGGTGAAGGTGTTTTATGCGCGGTTTGCCGACACGCTCGGGCTCAACAAGGGCGCCGACGTGCGGTTCGGCGGGGCCAAGGTGGGCCGCGTCGCGGAGATCGCCCTCGATCCGGACAACCAATCCCTCGTGCGCGTGAAGGCCGAGGTGCGGCCGGGCACGCCGGTGAACGTCGATAGCGTCGCCTTTGTGGGGCAAACCACCTTGACGGCCGAGAAACACCTCGAGATCACCACCGGCACCGAGGCCGCCGCGCTGCTCGATGACGGGGCCGCCCTGGCCGTGCGCGCGGGCGGCCTGCTCGATCAGGCCGGCGACATCGCCTCCACCGTCCGCGACGCCATCAAGGACGTGATCGATCTGTTGGGGGTCCAGGGGGCGAAGGCGAAAGGCGCCGAGGGCGAAGAGGCGCCCGGCGCGCCGCTCGTGACGCTCGCGGACATCTTCGGCGGCCTGGATGCCGCCCTCGACGAGAGCACCGGCCTCGTCGAGGACGCGCGGGACGCGTTCGCCGACAACCGCGACGCGATCACCGAGATTCTCGATAAGGTGAAGGAAATCGAGGACAACGCGAAGGATCTCGTGGCCGAATTGACGCAAACCATCGAGGAGAGCCGCGGGGATATCGAGGGATCCCTCGAGCACGTCCGGGGCATCCTCGAGAAGGTGTCCGGCGTCGCCGGCGATCTGGAGGGCATGGCGGATTCCATCGACGCGGTGCTGGCCAACGCCGAGTCGCTGAGCGGCACGGCGAGCGCCATGCTCGAAGATAACCGGCCCGCCATCGAGGACGTTGTGCTCGATCTCCGCGAGACGATCCGGCATCTCAAGGCGTTTGCGCGCACCGTGGCCGAGGAGCCCGAGGCCGTCATCCGCGGAAGCCAGGAGAAAGGGCGTAAGGCGGAGTAGGCCCCGCCCCGGCCGCGAAGGGAGAAGGGACACCATGAGACGATTGGCCGTACTCGCACTGGCCGCGCTGGCCGTGTCCTGCGCGCGCTCGCCGGTGCCGCGGTATTACACGCTCGATATGACGCGGAGCGCCGGGGCCGCGCCCGGGCCGGCGCTCGAGGTGGGCCGGCTGCGCACCCACGACGCCCTGTCCCGGGCCGACATCCTCATCAAGAAGAGCCCTACCGAGATCGAGTATTACGCCGCCCACCGCTGGGCGGCCCCGCTCGAAGAACTGATCCGCGAGAAACTCGACGTCGAGTTCGGCGCCCGAGCGGCCGACGCAGACGCGTCCGAGACGGCCGGAGCCGAGCGCTTGATCCTCTCGGGCGTGGTGCTGGCCTTCGAGCAGGTGGACGCGGCGGCCGGCGCCGAGGCCCACATCAAGCTCGATCTGGCGTTCCGCCCGAGCGGCGCCAGCGCCTATGACGCGCCCCTGTTCGAGCGCGTCTACGAGACGTCCGTGGCCGCCGCCGCCGATCCGTGCGCGGTGGTCGAGGCCCTGTCCCGCGCACTCGAAGAGCTGGCCGCGCAGATTCGCGCCGACGCGGCCCGCATTGCAGAACCACCCGGCCAATAGGCCGAAGCCCGGCCACCGGGCCGGGCTCGATCACCGCAGGAGACACCGCCCATGTACACCGAAACCATCCGAATCGGCACCTTGGTATCGGGCCAGTCCCACTCGCCCGACTACGTCCGGCAACTGCTCGCCCACGGATTCGAGTCGTTCGAGCTCACCTTCTGGGAGACGCTCGGCGGCGCCGATCTCGAGAAGTGGGCGCGCGATCTCGCCGAGGTGCTCGGCGACAGCGGGGCCGTCGTGAGCAGCGTGGGCATCTTCGGGAATCCCCTGGGCGAGCGGCCGGTCGACGAGCAGACACGGGAGGGCTGGCGCCGCCTCATCGACGCGGCCCACCTGTTCGGCTGCGATCTGGTGTGCGGATTCACCGGCCGCGTCGTCGGGGAGCCCGTCGACGCGAGCATCCCGCGATTCGCCGAGGTGTTCGGGGCGCTCGCGAAGCAGGCGGCGGATCAGGGCGTGCGGCTCGCCTTCGAGAACTGCTCGATGGGGGGCGACTGGCGGCAGGGCGAGTGGAACATCGCCCACGGGCCCGTGGCGTGGGAAATGATGTTCGACGCGGTGCCGGCGGACAACCTCGGGCTCGAGTGGGAGCCGTGCCACCAGATGGTGCACCTCATCGATCCGATGCCCCAACTGCGGAAATGGGTGGGCAAGATTTTTCACGTCCACGGGAAGGACGCGACGATCATGTGGGACGTGATCCGCGAATACGGCATTGCGGGCCCGAACCCCTTCGCGTTTCATCGCACCCCGGGATTCGGCGACAGCAACTGGGTGGACATCATCTCGGAACTGCGCCGGGGGGGCTTCGCCGGCAGCATCGACATTGAGGGCTGGCACGATCCCGTGTATCGCGAGGAACTCGAGATGACGGGCCAGGTGCACGCG
>JAFGTL010000282.1 GCA_016934125.1 Candidatus Hydrogenedentota bacterium | reverse complement strand
CGTCGGCGGCCAGGAAGTGCTGATGCCCGTTGTGATGCCGCGGGAGTTGTGGGACGAATCGGGCCGCTACGAGGCCGTCGGCTCGGAACTCGTCCGCTTCTCGGATCGAACCGGCCACGACATGCTGCTCGGCATGACGCACGAGGAAGCCGTCGTCCACCTCTGCCGGAACGAGCTCAGCAGCCACGCCCAGTTGCCGTTCATGGTGTATCAGATCCAAACGAAGTTCCGCGACGAGCCGCGCTCGCGGGGCGGGCTGATCCGCGTGCGCGAGTTCACCATGAAGGACGCCTATTCATTCCACGCGACGCAGGAAGATCTCGAGGGCTACTACCAGGTGTGCTACAAGGCCTACCAGCGGATCTTCGCGCGGGCCGGCCTGCCGGAAGTGGTGGTGGTGCAGTCGGACACGGGCATGATGGGGGGGAGCGTGGCTCACGAGTTCATGCTGCTGACCGAGGTGGGCGAGGACACCATCGTCACCACGGAGAACGGCTCGTATCTGGCCAACCTCGAGGTGGCCACCGGGCGGATCGCCGGTTTCCCGGAAGAGCCCAAGCCCCTTGAGAAGGTGCATACGCCTGACTGCAAAACCATCGAAGAAGTCGCCGGGTTCCTCGGCGTCGAAACCCGACAGACGGCCAAGGCGGTGTTCTACGATCACGATTCCGATGGGAAGGTCGTGCTCGCAGTCGTGCGGGGCGACCGCGATATCAACGAGGCCAAACTCGCCAAGATCATCCAAGCCGAGCCCGTGCCCGCATCGGACGAGCGGATTCGGGCGGCTGGCGCCGAACCGGGGTTCGCGTCGGCCATGGGCCTGGATCTCTCGAAATGGCGGCTCGTGGTCGACCACACCGTGGCCGCGTCGAACAACCTCGTGGCCGGCGCCAACGAGGTGGACTACCACTTCAAGAACTTCAACCTCGAACGCGACACGCCCGGGGTGGCAACCGTCGACGTAGTCGAGGCCCAGGAAGGGGATCTGAGCCCCGTCGACGATCAACCGCTCGTTTTCACGCGCGGCATCGAGGTGGGCAACATCTTCCAACTCGGCACGAAGTACACCGAGTCCATGGCCATGACGTATCACGACGAATCCGGGGCCGATCGCGTGCCCATCATGGGGTGCTACGGCATCGGCGTGGGCCGGCTGATGAGTTCCGTCATGGAGGTGCGCCACGACAAGTTCGGGCCCCAGTGGCCCATCGCCATCGCCCCCTGGCAAGTGCACCTGAACGCGCTCAAGATGACGGCGCCGGGCGTCCGCGATGCCGCCGAACGGCTCTATGCCGATCTGACGGCCGCCGGCGTCGAGGTGCTCTACGATGATCGCGATGCGCGGCCCGGCTTCCAGTTCGCCGACGCCGATCTGCTCGGGATCCCGTTCCGGCTTGTCGTGAGCGAGCGCAACCTCGGCGAGGGCGCCCTGGAGTGGAAGCGGCGCGACACCGGCGACAAGGGCACCATCCCGCTCGAGGGCGCCGTCGACACCGTCAAAGGGTGGATCGCCGAGGCCATGGCCGAGATCGAGCGCGTGGCGGACGCCTACTGAGCCGGCCCGATCAATCGCCCGTCACGGTGATGATGATCGAGCGGGTGCGCGGCTTGATGTCGCACTCGATATGGAAGATCTGCTGCCACGTGCCCAGCACCGGCTCGCCCTCGCTCACCGGCACCGCGAGCGACGGCCCCATGAGCGTCGCCTGGAGGTGGGAATGGCCGTTGCCGTCGTGCCAGGCCTGCTCATGGCCGTAGTCCCTGCCCGGCGGGATCAGCCTGTCGAGCGTCGCCGGCAGATCGTGTGCGAGGCCCGGCTCGAACTCGATGGCCCCGATGGCCCCCGTACTCCCTACGTTGAACACGTGCGCCACCCCCGTTTGCACGCCCGACGCCGCCACAATGGCCCGCACCTCCGCCGTGATATCGTGCATTTCCCCATGCGATGCCGTGCGTAACGTGATCGCTTCCTGATGCGTCATGCTGAATCATCCCTCCTTCGGATGGAAAGCGTGGGGGAGAGGCGCTCACTCGTAGGGGGCGGCCGCCCAGCGCGTGCAGGGCCCCGAAGCCGGCCCGGTTGACGAGACATCGTTCCGTGCCGCTTCTGAGCGCCGCCAAAACACGTGGCGCCAGAATAGAGACGCCCTCGAGAACTGTCAAGCGCTCCCGCTTTTCACTCTTGATAATGTCTCCTGTCCGGAGTAGAACGGATGTGACAGCGGTTCAACCGCCAGATTATACTGACTTGGGGGCCTGTCTATTGGGGGCCGGCAAAGGAATCGAGGATACCCATGGCACGACTCACGGAACAGGAACAGCAGGAGATTATCCGCTACATCGAGGCGGATAAGCCCTTGCCCGAGAAATACCGCTTCTTGCTGTTCGAGGATAAGCGCGAGGTTGAGCTCGTGTGGAACGGCAAGACGTCCGAGGTTTGCAGTGTCGTCCTCCCCTTCCAGGTGATCGAGCAGGTGGATGAGCCGCGCGCCGAGAAGCCATCGGACACGGCGGCGCAGATGGAGATGTTCTCGACGGATGAGCGGGGACGTCAGCTCAAGGGCTGGACGAACAAACTCATCTGGGGAGATAACAAGCTCGTCCTATCGAGCCTCAAGAACGGCCCGATGCGTGAGGACATCGAGGCCCAGGGCGGGCTCAAACTCATATACATCGATCCGCCCTTCGACGTAGGCGCGGATTTCTCGATGGATATCGAGATCGGCGGCGACACGTTCACGAAGAAGCCGAACATCCTCGAAGAAATCGCCTACCGCGACACCTGGGGCAAAGGCGCCGATTCGTTCCTCGCCATGATCTACGAGCGCCTCGTGCTGATGCGCGATCTCCTGGCCGAGGATGGCCTCTTGTTTCTGCATATCGGATGGAACGTTAGCCATCATGTTCGTCTCGTCCTTGATGAGGTCTTCGGGCCGTCTAATTTCATCAATCAGATCATATGGCGAAGACAGACGGCCCACAGTGACATTGGCCAGGGTTCTCGGCATCTTGGGCGTATTCATGACGTTGTTCTACTCTATTCGAAGGCGGACAGATTCGCCTGGAATATGCAGTACCAGCCATACTCGGAAGAATATGCCAGCGGATTCTACAAAGAAATAGAGCCAGAAACAGGACGCAGATACCAGTTAGGTGACATCACAGCCCCAGGCGGCGCATCAAAGGGAAACCCATACTATGAATTCCTTGGCGTGACGCGTTTCTGGCGGTTTAGCGAACCTCGAATGAGAGAATTGTATGACAAGGGGATTATCGTACAGAAGAAACCAGGCACAGTTCCGCGTCAGAAGCGGTACCTCGATGAAATGCCTGGAGTTCCTCTTCAGGATCTCTGGTTGGACATAAACACGGTTCAACCTCAAGCGAGGGAGCGAACAGGTTACTCGACTCAGAAGCCCGAGCTAATCCTTGAGCGGATAATATCACTTGCGAGCAACGAAGGCGACCTTGTGGCGGATTTCTTCTGCGGATCGGGGACGCTGGCGGCGGTGGCGGAGAAGCTGGGGCGGAAGTGGATTGTGAGCGACTTGGGCAAGTTCGCCGTGCACACGACGCGGAAGCGGATGATCGGGGTGCAGCGGGCGCTCAAGGCGGAGGGGAAGGATTACCGGGCCTTCGAGATCCTGAATCTGGGCAAGTATGAGCGGCAGCACTATGTGGGCGTCTATCCGCAGATTACGCAGATGAACGCAGATGAGGAACGGGGAGGAAATCTGCGGCAATCTGCGACATCTGCGGATGCAAATGGTGCGGATACGAATCTCGGGGATACAAATCGTGCGGATGAGAATCGCGCGGAGATGACTCGGCGGCTCATCGAGCAGAAGGAAGCGGCCTTCGTCGAGTTGATCCTGAAGGCATACCGGGCGGAAAAGACGGATGGCTTCGGCTGTTTCCACGGGAAGAAGGCGGGGCGGCTGGTGGCCGTGGGCCCGGTAAACCTGCCGGTGACGCGTCTGTTCGTCGAGGAAGTCATCCTCGAATGCCGGAAGAAGCGGATCTCGAGGGTGGATATCCTCGGGTTCGAGTTCGAGATGGGGCTGTTCCCGAACGTGCTCGATGAGGCGCGGGCCAAGGGGATCGACATCGCGCCGAAGTATATCCCCGCCGAGGTGTTCGACAAGCGGGCGGTCGAGAAGAACCAGGTGGTGTTCCACGACGTGTCGTTCATCGAGGTGAAGCCGCTGGTGAGGAAGGGGAAGAAGGGCGCGCCGTCCACGGTGGCCGTCGAGCTGACGGATTTCTCGGTGTTCTATTCGCAGGACTCGATTGCAGGCGCGGAGGCGGCGATCAAGAACCAAGGCAGCCGGATCGTGGCCGAGAAGGGCCGGATCGTCAAGGTGAGCAAGGACAAGTCGGGTGTTGTCACCCGGGAAGTGCTGACGAAGAGCTGGACGGACTGGATCGATTACTGGTCGGTGGATTTCGACTTCGAGAGCAAGCGCGAGTTGATTCGCGTGAAGCGGCCGGTTGCTGCGGGGCAGGATTCGCTGGTTGGGCTTGAACCGCCCCAAGGAGAACTGACGGAATACGAGGAAGTCTGGACTGGAGATTACATCTTCGAGAATGAATGGCAGAGTTTCCGCACGAAGAAGGATCGGACACTCGAGTTGACGAGCGTGTTTCACGAGTGCCGGCCGGGGCGGCGGAAGATCGCCGTGAAGGTGGTGGACATCTTCGGCAACGATACGATGACTATCGTCGAGGTGGAAGTATGAATCCGGCGGGGGTGAACGGAGACGCTTCGAGGAGCAGGGATCCGCAGACGTACGCGATCATTGGGGCGGCGATGGCGGTTCACGGCGAACTCGGAAACGGATTCCTCGAGGCGGTGTATCAGGAAGCCCTCGAGCGCGAGTTCCAGAGCCGGAATATCTCCTTCGAGCGGGAGAAGCGTTTGCCCGTGCACTATCGGGGGGAAGTGCTGGACGTGTATTATCAGGCGGACTTCGTCTGCTATGGCGAGGTGATTGTCGAGTTGAAGGCACTCCATCAGATCTCCGGGGCCGAAGAGGCGCAACTGATCAATTACCTGAAAGCCGCCCACATGAGCCGGGGCTTGCTGATCAATTTCGGCACGATACGGCTCGAATACAGGAGGTTCGTCTTCGGGCTGGGTGAATGTGTGGGCTCTGCGGATAACCTGAGAGGGAGAGAATGATGGCGTTGCATCCCAGTTTCCCCGAGTCGCCTCACGCCATTCTGGATCCGGCCATCCGGTGGTTTCCTGCGGACGAGGCATTGCGGGAGTCGAGCTATGAGAAGCTGATGCCGCCACTGGTAGCAGTGCTCCGTCGCAAGGTGAAGGAGTTCCGCGACGGGGGGTATGCGGGCGCGGCTGAGACGAGCAAGAGCCTGTTGACGTGGTGGTTCGAGGAAACGCATCTTCTGCCCGGCATCGGCAACATCATGGGGAACTTCGAGTACTACTTTGCGCAGCGCGAGGCCATCGAGACGATTGTCTACCTCTACGATGTGGTGGGCGCGAAAGACAAGTACGATCTGATGCGGTTCGATGCCAGTGGGGCGGTGTCGGCGGGGATGTTCGATGAAAGCTGGCGGCGCTATGTGATCAAGATGGCGACGGGAAGCGGGAAAACCAAGGTGATGAGCCTGGCGCTGGCCTGGAGCTTCTTTCACAAGCTTTACGAGCCGGACTCCGAGCTTTCCCGCAATTTCTTGGTGATTGCGCCCAACATCATCGTGCTGGATCGCATTTACAGGGATTTTCAGGGGCTGCGCATATTCCGCGAGGATCCGGTGCTCCCGGACAACGGGTTTGGCGGCCGGAACTGGATCGACGACTTTCAACTGACGGTGCACAAGCAGGACGAAGTGCGCGTAACGCGGCCTACGGGCAACATCTTTCTGACCAATATCCATCGGGTGTATTCGGGTGAGGATATTCCGCCCTCGCCGGATGACGAGAACACGATGGACTACTTCCTCGGGAAACGGCCTACGGGGGCGACCACCGATTCGAAGGTGGACTTGGGCATGATCGTGCGGGATATCGATGAGTTGATGGTGCTGAATGACGAGGCCCACCACATTCACGATTCGAGCCTGGCGTGGTTCAAATCCATCGAGGACATTCACAACCGGTTGTTGCAGAAGGGCGGTTGCCTTGCGCTGCAAGTAGATACGACGGCCACCCCAAAGCACAACAACGGCGCGATCTTCGTGCAGACCGTGGCCGACTATCCGCTCGTGGAAGCGATCTCGCAGAACGTGGTGAAACACCCGGTGCTTCCCGATGCGCCGAGCCGGGCCAAGCTCTGCGAGCAACAGAGCGCGAAGTACACGGAGAAGTACGCCGACTACATTGAACTGGGCGTGATCGAGTGGCGCAAGGCATATGGCGAACACGAGAAGATGGGCAAGAAGGCGATTCTGTTTGTGATGACGGATGACACGCGCAACTGCGACGATGTCGCGGAGTACTTGGAGGAGCGGTATCCGGATCTGAAGGACGCGGTGCTGGTGATCCACACCAAGAACAACGGTGAGATTTCCGAGGCCGCGTCGGGCAAGGCCAAGGATGAGTTGGAGAAACTGCGCAAGCAATCCAACGAGATCGACGACGCCAGCAGCCCGTACAAAGCAATTGTGTCTGTGCTGATGCTCAAGGAGGGCTGGGATGTGCGCAATGTGACTACGATCGTGGGCCTGCGCGCGTACTCCGCCAAGAGCAACATCCTGCCCGAGCAAACCCTGGGCCGGGGCCTGCGGAAGATGTATCCGGGCGGCGTCGAGGAGTACGTGAGCGTCGTGGGGACGGACGCGTTCATGGAATTTGTGGAGTCGATACAGGCCGAGGGCGTGGAACTCGAGCGCAAGGCAATGGGTGAAGGGACGGGGCCAAATACGCCTTTGGTGGTCGAGGTTGACAGTGAGAACGCGAAGAAGGACATTGACGCACTGGATATTGAAATCCCGGTGTTGACGCCGCGCGTTTACCGCGAATACAAGAATCTGGCCGGGCTGGATGTAGGGGCATTCGGCCACCAGCGTGTGGCGTACTTGCCGTTCAGCGAGGAGGAACAGCGGGAGATCGTTTTCAAGGACATCACCACCGGCGAGGTGACGCACGTCACGGTTCTCGATACGGCGGGCATTGCCGATTACCACAGCGTGATAGGGTACTTCGCGCAGAGCATCATGAGGGATATGCGCCTGGTGAGCGGCTATGACGTGCTGTATGGCAAGATCAAGGCATTTGTGCAAGGCGAGTTGTTTGACCGCCCGGTGGATCTCGAGGATCCCAACACGTTGCGGAACCTCTCGGAACTGGCTGCAACCAAGACGCTCTTCGATACCTTTAAGGGGGCGATCAACGCGCTGACCGTCCGGGAGAAGGGCGACGCGGAAATACGCGATACCATCAAGTTGCGGCAGACGCGGCCCTTCGTGGCTAAAGAGCAAGGCTATCTTGTTCCGAAGAAGAGCGTGTTTAACCGCATCATCGGCGACGGCCATTTTGAGCTCGAGTTCGCGAGCTTTCTCGAGGGTTGCAGCGACGTCGTGTCCTATGCGAAGAACTACCTGGCGGTGCATTTCAAGCTGGACTACGTGAATGCGGACGGCGACATTTCGAACTACTACCCGGACTTCTTCGTGAGACTGTCCGACAAGAGAATCTTCATTGTCGAGACGAAAGGGCAGGAAGATCTGGATGTGCCGCTGAAAATGGATCGGCTGCGGCAGTGGTGCGAGGACATCAACCGAGTCCAACCGGATGTGACGTATGGTTTCGTTTACGTGGATCAGGCGAGCTTTCAGAAGTACGCGCCGACTTCATTCAAGGAATTGGCTGAGGCGTTCACAGAATACAGAGAAACAGGCTGACCGCTGGGCGCCAGCCTGTGTTGCCGGACTACTTCCTCTAGGTCGCAGTCGATGAGCCCGTTCCTGGCATCCCAGCGGGGGGCCGGGCCATGGGGCGTCTACAGATAGCTCTCTTCTCCTCACGATCCGCCGTTTCTGGTTTCGGATTGACCGACACCGACACCCCTTGCCGTGTCAGTCCCGTTGTTTCGCTCCTGCTGACGCGGCGGTTTCACCACGTCTTCACCGGCGGCACAAACCGGGTGCCGCACCGGTTCGGTGAGGCCGGTGCGGTGCCCGGATCAGTTTGCGGGACGATTTGTGTGCGTGCTACGCCTTGGCGGCGGTGTAGAACTCGGCGACGCGATCCCAGTCGACTACGTTCCACCAGGCGGCGATGTAGTCGGGCCGGCGGTTCTGGTAGTGGAGGTAGTAGGCGTGTTCCCACACGTCGAGGCCGAGGATGGGCGTCCGCCCCGCCGAGAGCGGCGAGTCCTGGTTGGCGGTGCTCTCGACGGCGAGCCCGCCGGATGCGTCGACTGTCAGCCAGGCCCACCCGCTGCCGAACCGGGTGGCGGCAGCGTTAGCGAACTGCTCCTTGAAGGCGGCAACGCTGCCGAAGGCCCCGCTGATGGCCTGGCCCAGGGCGCCCGAGGGCTCACCGCCCTTGCCGGGGCCCATCACCTGCCAGAACAGGCTGTGGTTGGCGTGGCCGCCGCCGTTGTTGATCACGGCCTGCCGCACCGATTCGGGCACGTCGTTGAGCGAGCGGAGCACCTCTTCGATGGGTTTGGAGGCGAGTTCAGGGACGGCCTCGAGCGCTTTGTTGGCCTTGTCCACATAGCCCTGGTGGTGCTTGGTATGGTGGATTTCCATGGTGCGCGCGTCGATGTGGGGTTCGAGCGCGTCGTAGGCATAGGGAAGCGGGGGCAATTGATACGTCATGACTGGTACTCCTTCCATCCGGTTCACCGCCGCGTCCGCGACGGGGGCTCCAACGTATCCAGATGGTAACAACGGACTCGCCGGGGTTGTTCCGCATACCGGCCCTTTTCCCGTCCGCCGGAACGTCTGGTAGCGAAGGGCGGCGCGTCCGAAGTCGCTGACGGTG